>MGQA01000056.1:0-2459 GCA_001797665.1 Deltaproteobacteria bacterium GWF2_42_12
TGTCTTGACCGATTACGGGTGTCCCTACAAATGTTCTTTTTGTATTATTGCAACCTTGGGATTCAAGTGCAGGCCTGTTGAAAATGTAATATCCGAACTGCGCTATCTTAAAAACCTCGGGTGCAGAGAGATATACTTCAATGACCAGACATTTGGCATAAAAAGGATTCGGGCGCAAGAGCTGTGCGAAAGGATGATAAAAGAGGAATTGAATTTTGGATGGGTGTGCTGGTCAAGGGTGGATGTAATAAATGAGGAACTTCTCAAAGCAATGAAGAACGCGGGCTGCCATACCATCCTTTTTGGCGTTGAGACAGCCAGCGAAAAATCGCTTAAAAGTATGGGCAAGGGATATACATTAAGAGAGGTAGAAGAGACATTCAGATTGTGTAGAGAGTATGGTGTAAGGACTCTGGCAACATATATTCTTGGGTTGCCGGGAGAGGATAAGAACTCTGTTATGCAGACCATTGAGTTTGCTGTCAGGCTTGATTCTGATTTTGTGTCATTTAACGCCCTTATACCGCGGGCAGGGACACAGATACGGCAGTATGCCATCAATTCCGGGTGGATAGCAGAGGGAAATATCCGGATGGACCAGTCAGGCACATATGCTGTCATGGGTAATGAGGCGCTTACAGGGGATGATATAATAGAACTTAAAAGCTATGCTGTGAGGCGGTTTTATGGGAGGCCGTCATATATAGCCAAAAGGCTTTTGGGTGTGAGAAGCTTATATGAACTCAAGAGACTGATTATGGACGGAAAAGAGGTGTTGTTTGGCGGATATGGCGGCTGATAATGCGGTTTTAGAGGCTGTTAATTGCAATCTCTGCGGTAGCGCTGACGAAAAACTGCTGTTTATTAAGGATGGATTAAGGGTTGTGAAATGCAACTCCTGCGGCCTGATGTTTGTTAACCCGCGGCCTAAAAAAGAGTATTTACAGAAATTATACTCAGAAGGCTATTATAGGATATCTAAAAATGATTCAATAGGCTATCGGGATTATGAGGCTGACAGGCGATATCATATTGCAAATTTTAAAAAACTCCTTGATTCAATAGAGAGCTTTAAAAAAGGGGGAAGGCTTCTGGATGTAGGATGTGCTGTGGGTTTTCTTTTGGAAGAAGCGAAGGCGCAGGGGTGGGATGTTTACGGCGCAGAGATGTCTTTTTATGCCGTAAATAAAGCAAGGGAAAAGGGGCTAAATGTCTTTGCAGGCGATATAACTGACACTGGTTTTGAAAATAATTTCTTTGACGTGATAACCTGCCTCGGAACTATAGAACACCTTCCAAACCCCGTTGCGGCAATCAGAAAAATAAGCCGGATATTGAAGGACGATGGCCTTTTTGTTCTCTCTACCCCTGATGCAGGAGGGCTTATAGGCGGCAGAAGATTCCAGTATAAGCCAAAAGAACATCTGTACTACTTTACAAACGAGACAATTAAGAGGATGTTTGAGAAAGAAGGTTTTAAGATACTATTTATTGCTGGCGAAAGGCTTAAAAAACCACTGCATTTTATCCTGGAAAGGCTTGGATATTATTTCCCTCATTCAAATAGAGTTGTAAGGGTTCTTGAGGCTATATTTAAAAGATTGGGCATTCTAAGCGCTGGCATAACAATACCAACAGGACAGATGATTGTTTACGCAAAAAAAGGCTAAAAAATATATTAAACCAGCAATTAAACGTGTGTCATGCCCGAAGGTTTTTATCGGGCATCCATATCTATAAAAACCTGGATTCCCGCTTAAGCTATGCGGGAATGACAACTTTTCAGAGGTTGCAATTATAGTTGTTGGAGTAATAATATGGACATCCTGTTAATATATCCGCCCCTTTCTGTCAAAGAGAGATACGGCAACAGGAAGATAGGGAGCAGCGGCGGGCATCTGCCGCCTCTGGGGATCGCCGGCATTGCCGCATATCTGAGAAAAAGCGGCTATGATGTAGGTCTTATTGATGCCTTGGCGCTGGATATGACCGATGAGGATATTTGCAGGCATATAGCTTCTCATAAACCAAAGGTTGTTGGGCTGTCAGCTCTGACATCCATGTTTCACAGGGCAGCCTCCTTGGCTAATGTGATAAGGGAGCGTTTCCCTGAGATTCTTATCATGCTCGGCGGCCAGCATGCCACTATAATGGCTGAAGAGATATTTAAGGCGCATGATGAATGTTTCGATCTGCTTGTGTATGGCGAAGGCGAGGCAACCTGCCTTGAGTTGATGAATATATTCAAAGACACCGTATATGAAAGACAGAGGCTTTTAGGCAGCCCTTTATTAAAGAATATAAACGGCCTGATATTTAAAAGCGGCGGTAGTATAATAAAAACCCCTGTAAGGAGCCCTATAGCGGATTTAGACAGCCTGCCGTTTCCTGCCCGTGAGCTTTTGCCAATGGATAAATACATCCCGCTCCCCAATCAGTATAAGCGGCTGCCTGTCGCG
>MGQA01000056.1:2634-10296 GCA_001797665.1 Deltaproteobacteria bacterium GWF2_42_12
GGAAGGACTGGATGATGGAATTCTGCGACAGGCTCATATCAGAAGGAGTAGATATTACATGGACATGCTATGGCCATGTCAATACTATAACAGAAGAGCTCCTTTTTAAGATGAAAAAGGCAGGCTGCTTTAATATCTTTTACGGGTATGAATCAGGTGACCAGGGGTTGCTCGATATGGTGGATAAAGGGACAACCCTTGACAGGATAAGGCAGGTCAATCAATGGACAAAGGAGGCCGGCATAGAAATAAGGGCGTCGTTTATGCTCGGCCTCCCCGGAGAAACCCCTGAGCTTGCGAGAAAGACTATAGATTTTGCAATAGAGCTTGACCCTGATTATGCCCAGTTTTCTCTGACAACGCCGTATCCGGGGACGAGCCTGTGGCATCAGGCTAAGAATTATGGAAATCTGAAAACAGATTTTTCTGAATACCACGGTTGGAGCGCGGTCTTTCTGCCGAGCGGATATAAAAACAGGGAAGAGTTATTGTCAATGGAGAAAGAGGCAATGAGACGGTTTTACTTCAGGCCGAGATATATACTTAATAAACTTAAAAAGATAAATGGTATGGTTGACCTTATACGATATATTAAAGGTTTCAGGTTTGCGCTGGGGTTTTTAAGACCCCCAAAATAGACATTGATTTTTGGGGTTCCTCTCGTTCCCAAGCTCCAGCTTGGGAACGGCAGTGTCTAAAAAGCTCCGGCTTTTTAAGAAGCAGAGCTTCTTATACAATTGCGTTACCAAACATAGCTTGGTAACGAGAAATTTTGAATTGAGGTGTTACGTCTATGGCCCGTATTGCCTTCATACAGGAAATCTGGCACGAATATATCGGCACCATGTCCATTGCCGCATATCTTAAGGCAAAGGGTCATGAGAGCGATGTCTTTATCCCGGGTGGAGAAAAAGACCTGATTGCATCACTCAGGATGTTTGCCCCGGATATCCTGGCCTTTAGCTGTCTTACAGGCGGCCACCGGTGGGCGCTTGAAAAGGCCGGATGGCTTAAGAATGAACTAAAAAAGTCAACTATCTTTGGCGGCATACATCCCACACTCTTCCCGCAGATTATAGACTATCCTCAGGCAGATATGGTTTGCATAGGCGAGGGTGAGGAGACTCTTGCGGAGATTGCAGATAATATCCACGATACGGACGGGCTTGGCTCTGTAAGAGGTATTTGGTTTAAAGAAGGCGGGTTGGTTAAAAAGAATCCGCCGCGTCCTTTGCTTGCAAGCCTTTCAGCCGTCCCTTCGCCTGACCGCTCCATCTACCTCAAATACCCTGTAATTGAGAAGAATCCGTCCAAGCATTTCATGGCAGGCCGCGGGTGCCCGTATAACTGCACATTCTGCTATAACGACTCCCTAAAAAAACTTTATAAGGGAAGCAGATTCCTCAGATTAAGGGAATACGGACATCTTCTGGAAGAGATCCTTTATGCTAAAAAACATTCCAGACTGGAGACTGTTGTCTTCGACGATGATACGTTTACAGCAGACTCCCTTTGGCTGAAGGGGTTTCTTGAAATCTACAAAAAGGAGATAGGACTTCCGTATGTATGTAATGTCCGTGTTGAGCATGTAGATGAAGAATTGGCAAGGATATTGGCTGAAACAGGCTGTTTCAGGGTCTGTATGGGGATTGAATGTGGCAGCGAATCAATCAGGCGGAATGTGCTTAAGAAAAACTTTACAAACGACGAGGTAATTACAGCCGCCGGTATTATCAAACAATATGGCATCAGGATACTGACCAATAATATGATGGGTATCCCTGATGAAACCATGGATGACGTCATTGAAACTATCAAAATCAATGCGCGCATTAAAACCGATTATCCCTGGTGCTCCATATTCCAGCCGTACCCCGGGACGCCGCTATCAGATTATGCAATCAAAAAAGGATACATACCGTCGCTTGATGTGGATAGTTTTGACCCCACATTTTTTGAAGGCAGCATGTTAAAAATGAAGGATATAGATGCCATAGTGAACCTTCAGAAGTTTTTTTATGTAGCAGTCCGTTTCCCGTGGACTATCCCGATTATTAAAAGAGTTGTATACTGGCCATTTAAAAGGGTTTATCATTTTATATTCTTAATATTTTTTGCCTACCGCTATGCAAAAAGCAACAGGCTCGGGGTTATGGACATTTTTCGCTTCGGCCTCCAATCCATAGGGCTTTATCTAAAGAAAGAAATTGTATGATTAATAAATTGTTGAATAAAAACCGTTTAATTTTCTTGTTCCCAAGCTCCAGCTTGGGAACACACTTGGTCTGCAAGCTCTTGCTTGCACGGGAAGCAGAGCTTCCCGATAATTGCGTTCCCAAGCCGGAGCTTGGGAACGAGGAACGAATAGACATCCTTCGTTTTGGTTTTCAGTCCATAGGGCTTTATTTAAAAAAAGAAACTATATGAACTATCGCGCATGGAAAACAAAATATTATACTCCTCTAATAGTCTTTTTTCTCCTTTTTATCTTTTTTATTCAAGCCGCAACATCTGTCCTAAAAAGGTCGAATACATGGGATGAAAGCGGACATCTCCTGAGCGGCTATGCCTATCTTAAAAACGGCATAGACTATCTGGAGCCGAGCCATCCGGTGCTGGGGAGGGTAGTCCCAGCATTTCCTTTGCTTTTTTATGGCCTTAGGTTTGAGCCGGACAAAGTCAAGGCTCAGGGTGCGGCCAATTCCAATTTCTATCCCTATTCCTTAGAATTCTTATTTGAAAATAATGTGGATGGAAAGGAGCTTCTTTTCTATTCGCGTCTAACAATGATTGTCCTTGGCATTATCCTTGGCATCCATGTCTTTGCATGGGCGAGCCTGCTGTATGGCAATAAAGGAGGATTATTAGCCCTCTTTTTCTATGTATTATGTCCCAATATGCTGGCACACAGCGGCCTTGTTACAACAGACTTTCCATTGACAGTATTCTTTTTTATATCTCTGTTTTACTTGTATCTCCTGACCGATAAAATCACGATATTAAGGGTAGTTCTGGCAGGGATATCACTGGGGCTGGCGTTTACTGCCAAGTATTCGGCGCTGCTCCTCTCTTTGCCATATATGGCAGCCTTTATGTATATCTTCCTGAAAAAGGATATTGATATAAGCGAGGGTTTATCAGTCTATAAAAAAAGCATCCTCATACCGGCCGTCTTTGTTCTAATACTGCTAACTGCGTATCTGACCATCTGGTCTGTTTATGGTTTTGATTACAGGTCAGATATTCTTGATGCAAAATCAGAGCAAACGCGCATGAGCCACAGGCTCACAAAGGGGCATGAAAATTATCACCCTCCCCTTAATCCCCTCCCATCAAGGGAGGGGAAACAAATAGTTCCCTCTCCCCTTGCGGGAGAGGGTCAGGGTGAGGGGGGATTTTCGGGGCAAGAGATAGAAAAGACAGTTTTCAAATGGGAGGAAAATAAGGCAAAGTCTGCTGTATTAAACAAGGCCCTCGACTCCATAAGATATTTTCATATTCTCCCTGAGTCGTATATATATGGGCTATACAGATTTCTGAGCAGGGCAGATGAAGGCCATGCCGCATTCCTGATGGGCGAATATTCAGGACACGGCTGGTGGTATTATTTTTTAGTAGCATTTCTTATAAAGACACCCATCCCTGTGCTTTATCTTCTCTTGGGCTCGCTTTTATTTTTGGCAAGATATAAAAACAAGGCAATTACTGTTATATTCCTTATCCTGCCGGTTATACTGCTATTTTTTGTTTCAACCAGACAGCATATAAATATAGGCCTCAGGCATATTCTGCCTATTTATCCTCTGATTTATGTATTGATAGGCGGTTTAATCAATATTAATATAAGCAGAAAAAGGCTTGCCGGCATAATAGTTTCCTTTGCCATGATATGGTCTGTATGGTCGTCTGTAAATATCTACCCGTATTATCTCGCATATTTTAATGAATTTATTGGAGGGCCGAAGAACGGCTATAAATATTTGGTAGATTCCAATCTTGATTGGGGCCAGGACCTTCCCGGCCTAAAAGAGTATATGGATGAGCATAAGATAGAAAAGATTAAACTATCTTATTTTGGTTTATCAGACCCCGCGTATTATGGTATAAACTACGAATATCTGCCAAGCTACGCTATACCGAAACCGAATATTGAGAGGCCGCAGATTCCCCTTGAAGGATACTTTGCCATAAGCGCTACCATGCTGCAGGGGGTCTATATGCAGAACAGGGATTTGTATAAGGTATTTAGAGAGATTGAACCTGTAGATACGATTGGGTATTCTATTTTTATATATAAATTTGATGAAGCCAAAGAATAAGAGTAATTACTCGTTCCCAAGCTCTGCTTGGGAACGCAATTGTTATAGTGAAGGCAATAAATAACTTGACATTTTTCCTGTCATTCCCGAGGTTTTAATCGGGAATCCAGTATTAAAAACATGGATGCCCGATAGAAACATTCGGGCATGACATAAATAGAGTAACCGCAAGTTATTTATTGCCGTTAGTATAGTAAAGCTCCAGCTTCGTAAAAAAGATTTTGAAGCAGGAGCTTCCGGGACATCAGCATTCCCAAGCTGGAGCTTGGGAATGAGAAGCGACATGATAAACGGAGACAGGTAACCACATGCTTCTTAAACTGGATTGCCGATACTATAAGGGCGAGAAGTCCTGCAAATTTAATCAACTCTGTGAAGGCTGCGGTTTTTATGAGCCTATGGGTAAAAGGGTGCTCATTATTAAGCTTGGCGCTACAGGCGATGTTCTGCGGACAACACCTCTCCTGAAGCCTTTAAGGGAAAAATATATGCCTTCTCATATAACATGGCTCGTTGATAAAAATTCTGCAGAGGCTCTTAAGGGGAATCTATTCATTGATAAGTTGCTGGTTTTTGATGCTGAATCATTGGCAGGGTTAATGGTAGAGCGCTTTGACATGGTAATCAATTTTGACAAGGCATATAAGGCTGCCGCTATTGCAGAGCAGGTGAATGGTAAGGGGAAATATGGCTTTGGGTTAAGCCAGTACGGCACTATATATCCGCTCAATAAAGAGAGCGATTATACATTCAGCCTCGGCTTATCTGATGAGTTAAAATTCAAAAAAAATAAGAAGACATATCAGGAGATGCTCTTTGAATCTGTTTGCATGGGCTATAATAAGGAAGAATATATATTGAATGTTCCAGAAGATGATGCATTGTGGGCTGAAAACTATCTGAAATCTCAGGGAGTAGAGAAAGGGGATTTGCTCATAGGCCTTAATACAGGCGGAGGAGATATATTTGCCAATAAGGGGTGGTATGAAAAGGGGTTTCTTGGCTTAGCTGAATTATGTGTAAAAAATCTCAATGCTAAGCTCGTCCTGCTTGGGGGGCATCAAGAGATAGAAAAAAATGAGAGGCTTTGCAAAAACTCAAAAATACCCTTGATAAACAGCGGCAATAACACTTTGGGTAGGTTTGCCGGGATTGTAAAACAGTGCGACACAGTTGTTTCAGGCGATACCTTGGCAATGCATATTGCAATCGCTGTAAAAACGCCGGTGGTAGCATTATTCTTTTCAACATGTCCGCAGGAGATAGAGTTTTATGACAGAGGAATGGCTCTTTCAGCAAGCGTAGAGTGCGCACCGTGTTATAAGAGAAACTGTGATAGAGATGATTGCATTAAAGATATATCAGTTGAGAAGGTTTATAACGGGATAGAATACTTTCTCAAGAGAAACAGTAAATTGCAAAAGGTCGGTTAATATAGAATTCCTTGTAGCTTGCTACAGGATTGCCTAATTTCCCCTCTCCCCTTGAGGGAGAGGGTTGGGTGAGGGGTGAAGTTTTTTGCCCTTCGTGGGTTCAAGTTTGTAAATTTATCTCGTTCCCAAGCTTCAGCTTGGGAACGCCGGTTTCTCAAAAGCTCCGGCTTTTTATTTATGAAGCTGGAGCTTCATAAGCAATTGCGTTACCAAGCAAGAGCTTGGTAACGAGATATAGAGATGGAAAGGGAAGTGGATGCTCATATCTATTATAATGCCTGTGTATAACGAGGAGAGATATATTGGGGAGATTATAGGCAGGGTCTTGAAAACAGATATAGAGAAAGAGCTTATCATCATAGATGATTTTTCTACAGATGGGACAAGGGAGATACTCAACAAATTCAACCGACATGAAGGCGTTAATATCATCCTTCATGAGAGGAATAAAGGCAAAGGAGCGGCGATACGAACAGGTTTGAGAAAGGTTTCAGGCGATGTCGTAATCATACAGGATGCGGATTTGGAATACGACCCAAGGGATTACCCCAAACTCCTTGAGCCGATACAGGATGGCAGGGCTGACGCTGTTTTCGGGAGCAGGTTTTTGGGCGGGCCTCACAGGGTATTGTTTTTCTGGCATTATATCGGCAATAAAGTTCTGACACTGCTTTCCAATATACTGAGCAATCTTAATCTCACTGATATGGAGACAGGCTTTAAGGCATTTAAGGCAGACGTCATAAAGGGCATGGGTTTAAAATCTGATAGATTTGGGTTTGAGCCAGAGGTTACCGCAAGATTGGCCAGAAAAAGATATAGGATATACGAGACGCCTATATCATACAGCGGCAGGTCATATGCAGAGGGAAAGAAGATTACATGGAAGGACGGTTTGGCTGCCATAATTCATATTGTGAGGTTTAATCTGCTTGATTGATATTTATATGTTGAAACAAATCACGATATATTGCCAGCCTCAAAATAGTATTTACGGACTGTTGCCTTTATCCGTCATGCCCGAGGACTTTAATCGGGCATCCAGAGACTGGATGCTACTGGATTCCCGCTAAAGCTTGTCCTCGCAGGTAGTAAGCGGGGAACATGCGGGAATGACGCTTATAAATAATATATAGACTATTATGAGACGATTAATAACTTGGCTTGACGAATTATATTAATTCGGGTATATGATATTCATTGTTTGGGCATTAAGGCTAATAAACCCAAAAATTAATTTCTATTTTTGGGATAAATCATAATGAAAGGGGGTAATTATGGAAATATTTTTAGTCATAGGTATATTTACTTTTGTAATTGGACTGCTTTTTGTCGTTGCGCCAAACACCTTAAGAACAGTTAATGAAGTTACAAGTAAGTTGGTTACAGATATGGAAGAAAAGGCATTTACCTACAGGATGGGCGTTGGAATCTCACTTATGATAGCGAGCCTCCTCTTCTTCTTTGTCGCCTACTATATTAAGGTAAGGGGCGGATTGTAAATAATACAAACGCACTTATTTTTGATACATTTTGGCCCCTCACCCACGTCCTTTCCCCACTGGGAGGCTGTGTCGCAATGTCATTGCGAGGGAGCGAATCGACCGAAGCCTTGTCCCGATCCGCCTGAGGCGGAGAGGGAACTCTCGATATTGCCACGGGCTTTGCCCTCGCAAAACGACCTTTCGGGTCGGATTGCCACGCTCCCTGCGGTCGCTCGCAATGACAAAATGGGCATTGGACACAGCCTCTGAGATAGGGAACACAAAAAGGGGAGGGTGACAATTTTATCTCCCTTTGTATCTTTGAAACATGAATGTTTCATATCTTACCAGGCTGTTGAAAAAGTCTTCACCAGCCCTGATTACACAGATTAGAAAATGATTACACAGATATTTACTGAAATTCCA
>MGQA01000057.1 GCA_001797665.1 Deltaproteobacteria bacterium GWF2_42_12
ACTATCACCTAATCCTTGAGACACCAAAAGGAAATCTATTGAAAGCAATGCATGGAATAAACGGTGGATATACGGCTTATTTTAATCGGAAATATAAAAGATCAGGGCACCTATTTCAGGGCAGGTATAAGGGAATAGTTGTTGATAAGGACAATTACCTTGTAGAGTTGAGCAGGTATGTTCATTTAAATCCTGTGAGGGCAGAGATAGCAGCCAGGCCTGAACAATACAGATGGAGCAGTTATCCTGGTTACATTGGGAAGGAAAGGGAGTTGAAATGGGTAGAATACTCATGGATACTTTCTCAATTTGGTAGCAGCATAAAAAGGGCAAGAGAGAAATATAAGGGCTATGTAGAAGAAGGCCTGAAGAAAAGAATAGAAACCCCATTAAAGAATGTTTATGGACAAATAATACTTGGTGAAGAAGGCTTTATAGAAAAGATAAAATTGACGCTCAAGGGAAAGGATTTAAGCCGCGAGATAACAGAGCGCAAGAGGCTAATGGTCAAGCTAAATCCAGAAGAGATTATCAAAAAAGTTGCCGAAACATTTGGGGCGGAGGAGGTGGCAATCAAGGAAAAGGGGCGAAAGGATAATATAGCAAGGAAAGTAGCTCTTTATTTTATACACAGATACTCGGGGCTTAGCAATACAGAAATAGGCAAGATATTTGGAGGTATACATTTTAGTACCATAAGCAAGGCGTCATTCAGATTAAAAGAGGAGATGGCTGAAGACAAGGGGTTGGCGAGGCTTGTCAGGGAACTTGATTCAAGTTTCAAGGCCTGACACCCTTGAGATTTGACACCCTTGAGATTGACACCCTTGAGATTGACACCCTTGAGATTTGCAAGGCCTGACACCTTTGAGAGGACTTATTGAAATAATATTTGCTAAAAAAGTTTACTAAACAAATTCGCACACCATTGGATTGTCTTGAGAGGTGGCTTGATTAATCAAGATTCTTGAGACAATGTGAAGATGGTGGAGGAGAAACCCTGACCCCTTCTGGTTCAGGGAAAACCAAAAAGGAGGAAGTATGGCATATGTTACAATGAAACAACTTTTGGAGGCAGGTGTGCACTTTGGGCACCAGACAAAGAGATGGGACCCAAAGATGAAGCCCTATATCTTTGGGGCAAGGAATGGTATTTACATTATAGACCTTCAGCAGACTGTAAAGATGTTTAAGGCCGCATATGATTTTATTAAGGGGGTTACTGCTGGAAATAAGAAAGTCCTTTTTGTTGGCACAAAAAAGCAGGCGCAATCAGCAATTGAGGAAGAAGCTAAGAGATGCGGCGCATTATATGTGACTCAAAGATGGCTTGGCGGCATGCTTACAAACTTTTCGACAATAAAGAAAGGCATTGACAGGCTTAATGAACTTGAAGCTATGAAGACAGAAGGTAGAATGGAGGCTGTAACTAAGAAAGAGGCCCTTCTGCTTGAGAGGGAAAGGATTAAGCTTGAAAAGTATATGAAGGGTATAAAGGATATGACGGAATTGCCTGGCGCAGTGTTTGTGATTGATGTAAGAAAAGAGGGTATTGCGATAAAAGAGGCAAAGAGGCTTGGTATACCAGTTGCTGCTGTTGTTGATACGAATTGCAGTCCTGACAATGTTGATTATATTATTCCTGGGAACGATGATGCCATCCGGGCTATTCAGTTGTTTGCTTCAGCTATTTCAGATGCGTGCATAGAAGGCAATCAGATTTACGAGCAGAACCTGCAGGCTGTGACAGATAAACAGACGAGCGCAAAGCCGACAGCAACAGAAGTTAGTGTAATATCTTAAATAGTTCATGCTGAAAAATTCATCATGGACTTGATTGCACAGATTACAATCAGATTACACCGGTTAAAGATATTGCAGAATCAAAGAGTTGATAATCAGTGTAATCTTTTAAAAATCGGTATAATCAGTTGCCACGCATTTTTTTCAGGGTCAACTAAATAGAGAGTATCAAAGTTTCGATTCTTTCGTAAAAGGCCAGAAAGTGAAAGAGTTAGTATTTTTTGGGAGGTTTTATGGAAATATCGGCGGAAATGGTCAGAGAATTGAGGGAGAAGACCGGAGCTGGGATTATGGATTGTAAAAAGGCGCTTGCAGCGTCTAAGCTGAATTTCGAAGAGGCTGTTACCTTTCTCAGAGAAAAAGGTCTGGCATCAGCAACTAAAAGGGCAGATAAGGCTACTTCTGAGGGTATAGTGGGCTCCTACATTCATGCAGGGGGAAAGGTTGGTGTCCTTGTTGAGGTTAATTGCGAGACAGACTTCGTTGCGAAGACTGATGAGTTTCAATCATTTGCAAAAGATATAGCAATGCATATTGCGGCGCTGAATCCTCAATATGTAAAGAGGGAGGATATTCCTCAGGATGTAATTGGAAAAGAGAGAGCTATATACCGGACGCAGGCCCTTGAATCTGGCAAGCCAGAAAAGGTTGTAGAAAAAATGGTTGATGGCAAGATAGAAAAGTTTTTCCAGGAAGTATGTCTGTTAGAGCAATCATTTGTAAAAAATCCAGATATTACAGTCAAAGGACTTCTAACCGATATAATGGCAAAGCTCGGCGAGAATATGGCAGTTAAGCGGTTTGTGCGGTTTAAAGTCGGCGAGGGGGAATAACATAAAACCCTTAAGGCGGTTGGAACAAATTTCGGCATAACAAGCTGTAACGGAACGAGCAGTGTTGGTTTCTGGTCAATGTGGTTTAAGAAATCTTAGACAGTTTTTTTGTATTCTTGTTCCTAATTCTCAACTCTAAACTCAGAATTTTAACAAACTATGTCCAAACCAAAGTTTAAACGTATTCTCTTGAAGCTCTCTGGTGAGGCCCTGATGGGCAGCCTGAATTATGGTTTGGACGCAAAGATTATAGATGATATTTCTCAAGAGATAAAGCATGTGCACGGTCTGGGTGTGGAGGTGGCAATTGTCATCGGCGGGGGAAATATATTTAGAGGCATAGCAGCAAGTGCAAATGGTATGGACAGGGCAACTGCTGACTATATGGGGATGCTGGCAACTGTTATAAATGCGCTTGCGCTTCAGGACGCCCTCGAAAAAAAAGACATATTTACTCGTGTTATGTCTGCCATAGAGATGAAGGAATTGGCAGAGCCATATATAAGACGCAGGGCAGTGAGGCACCTTGAAAAGAAAAGAATAATAATATTTGCCGCTGGCACAGGCAATCCATATTTTACAACTGACACAGCTGCATCGCTGAGGGCTATGGAAATACACGCGGATGTTATACTGAAGGGAACAAAGGTTGATGGAGTCTATGATAAAGACCCTGTAAAGCATAAAAATGCAAAGAAATATGAAGAGCTTACTTACATAGATGTTTTAAAAAATGAGTTAAAGGTTATGGATGCAACTGCAATAACACTTTGTATGGATAATAAACTTCCTATAATAGTATTTAATTTGAAGACAAAGGGCAACATAGAGAGGATTGTAAAAGGGGAAAAGGTTGGCACTATTGTAAAGTAAGAGAAATAATAGGCGACAATTGAAATGAATGAAGCAATCTTTAAAGATATGAAGGATAAAATGGAAAAGGCGATAGACGCCTTCCACCGCGAGCTTGTTAAACTCCGCACAGGAAGGGCCTCGCTCGCCATACTGGACGGTGTAAAGGTGGATTATTACGGCACAGTGACGCCATTAAATCAGCTTGCTACCATGTCGGTTCCAGAGAGTAGACTTATTACAATTCAGCCCTGGGACATAAGTGTTTTAGGTAGTATAGAAAAGGCTATTAAAGCCGCAGATTTGGGGCTTAATCCTACCAATGATGGAAAGATTATCCGCCTTTCTATCCCTCAACTTACAGAGGAGCGGCGTAAGGAAATAGTGAAGGTGGCAAAAAAGGCAGCAGAAGATTGCAAGATAACGATAAGAAATATTAGAAGGGATTCCAATGAAGAAGTGAAGAAACTGGAAAAGGACAAAACAATATCCCAGGATGATTTAAAGAAGTTTCAGAATCAGATTCAGGAAGTAACAGATAAATATACAGCCAGAATTGATGATATTTTAAAACATAAAGAAAAAGAGATAATGGAAGTTTAGGCCCATCTGTAAACCTCATGGTTCCTGAAACGCATCCAACAAATCAGATATATATTCAGATATATATAAAGAAACATAAGAAAAACATAAGAAAAATCTTGACAACTACTTAAGAAATGTCTTATAAATAATAGCTTCAGTTCTCCAACCTGTTTCTGAGAAGAATCCAAATTTTTATAATGATTTGGTTTGAGTTTTTGCTGGCGTAGCTCAATGGTAGAGCAGCTGATTTGTAATCAGCAGGTTGCGGGTTCGAATCCCATCGCCAGCTCCAGGAGAAGTTGCTGAGCTATCAAGCTACATAGCTATCGAGCTTTTAAATCCTTTTCTTGATAGCTCGATTGCTCAATAGCTTCATAGCTAATATTAGGAGAGGTACCCGAGTGGCCAAAGGGGGCAGACTGTAAATCTGCTGGCTCTGCCTACGGAGGTTCGAATCCTCCCCTCTCCACCAGAAGAAGCCATTGCATGGCTCATTGCAAAATGGAAAATGCAAATTGCAAAATGCAAATTTTAAAGAAATAATTTTACAATTTAAAATTTTCAATTTTCAATTTACAATGGAGCAAAGCGACTTAATGCGGGTGTAGTTCAATGGTAGAACTCCAGCCTTCCAAGCTGGATGCGAGGGTTCGATTCCCTTCACCCGCTCCAATGAAACCAGTTTAAGCCGTTTAAACGGTTTGAACGGTTTAAACCGTTTTAGGCCCACGTAGCTCAGTTGGTAGAGCACTTCCTTGGTAAGGAAGAGGTTCACCGGTTCAATCCCGGTCGTGGGCTCCAGAAACAGAAATAGAAAGTTCAAGCAGTTCAAACCGTTGAAACCGTTTAATCGGCTTGAACGGTTTGAACAATCTTTAATAG
>MGQA01000058.1 GCA_001797665.1 Deltaproteobacteria bacterium GWF2_42_12
AGGGGAGAGGGAGTTTTAAATATTTCCCCTCCCTTGATGGGAGGGGATTAAGGGGAGGGTGTGCTTTTGCATCTTGATGCTTGAACTAAAGTCTTCGCCTAAAGGCGAGGGTTTTTCTCCCATTCCCCGAGGGGGACAATAAAAAGTGGGAAGAAAAATTTTCTCACTTTCTCACTTTCTATTTATTACTAATGAGAGCATAATACAGATTGCATTTACGTTGTTCCAAAAAACATTGCCTTTTCTGTCATGCCCGAATGCTTCTATCGGGCATCCAGAGTGATCGTAATGGATTCCCGCTAAATACATGCGGGAATGACGAATTGGGCTATTTAGCAGATAAGAAATGCAAACTATTTTGTGCTCTCCTTAATAACTGCCACAGGTTCTCCACTAATCTGTATTTTTGCCCTTCCAAGGATTATTCCTTCTCTTGCTACTACTATAGCTGTATGAACTTCATCCGCAGTCTTTTTGCTAAAGGTTATGATTTTATTTTGATTTCCCAAATCATTTCCAAATACATTTATCTTTACGCCAATATTCCCATTAATATTAGTCTTTATATCTATCAACTCAAGGGTATCTTTTGGAGTAACAGTTATTATATCCCCATCTGCATACCATCTCTGACCACCCTGGCTATGTTTGACTACTATATAATTTAACTTTGGCTCATCTATGTCAACAAATATCTCACCAATCCTTTTATTCATATAGTTTATTGCAATAGGATACTGCAACCCCTTTCCATCTTTTGAGTATTTTGTCCACATATCCGTCGCAGTGTTTATCAGGTAGCCTCTGTCTTCTCCAGTATTCTTCATTTTATTACCTACATAGCCAAGAAAGTTTACAGACAGGTCGTTTGTATTAACCCAATCTGCAACAACATCTAACAATTTTATCTTGTCGCCTCTGATAACCTTGAGATGCTCTCCATGGGAGAGAACCTGTCTGAGACCATTTACCTCCACGATGAGATAGGTGAATCTTGGAGACTGTACGTTTGTGCTGGCATGAAAGGCTTCCTTTACATTTTCCTGAGGTTCTAAAAGCGAAATATTTATTTCACCGCATTTCAGACTATCTTTTCGTATGATTGCCTTTGCAGGATGGACTATCTCAAATTCTTTCTGGAAATCATTGGCAGTCCCTATGCCAAGTATGTCAATGCTTAGACCGCGCTCATAATTGGCTTCAATCTGGATCACCTTTATTTTATCCCCCTTTTTTATGCGAATCTCTTCTCCATCGCGGGCTACTACATTCTGAGACCCATTTACCGAAATAACCAGATAATTAAGTTTTGGCGGGTCCAGCGCCACCTTTGGGTTTTCAGGAATGATGCCGAACTCCTCCATAAATGAATTTATTATTATTGTCTGAAATCTGACCTTTTTCTCAATATCCTTTATTTCTTTGGATGTTTCTATGCCAAATGCGGGTATTCCATAGACAGATAGGGCATAGAAGGTTGCAGATTTTCTCTGTTCAGGATGGCTGGTATTTTTTTCAAAAGTTTTGTGATTGTTGAATCTGAAGTGATACTCAGGATTGTCTATCTTTTCATTTACTTGGTGCGCTATCTTTCTTGCAATATCTCCAAGCAGAATTTCTTTACCTATTTCTTTTGAAAAATATATATCTGTATCTGCAATGATAGATTGCCCAAATCGCAGAGGGTTCTTTAAATTGCTTTCCCATGTTTCTCTGAAAAAACCAGATCCTTCATGGAGGTTGAGAAGGTAGTCGCTCTGAGCCATTAATCCTTTTAGTATCTCTACAATTTTATCTTCATAGTATTCTTTGCTGTTTATAGCGATAAACCGCCGATTCATATCCCAGTTTATAGCCCTTTTATGCTCTATAATTGAGAAAAAGTTTGCGCGTGGCACAACAATCAAATTGCCTTTACGAAGGGCCATATCTGCATAGAGGTCTGCTGAAAGATAGCCACCAGGCTCATCTCCCTGTATGCCCCCTATTATCATAAGGGTCTTGCCCGGTTCTGTCCCGTATATTTTATAGACATTAAGTTCGTATTCTGTGTTTTTAAAATACACTTCATGCTCGGTTTTGCAATGGCCCTCTGCTGCGTAAATTATAAGAATGAATATTATGATGAGAAAATTCAGATTTTTTATTTTAATCATAAATTAACCTCCTTCTTTGTAAGGAGGCCGCCGTTTTGAGAAAACACAAAGACGGTTATTCTATCTATTGGACTGTCCATAATATATGGCAGGATATATTCCATTCGTTTCTGCATTTTTATAGAAAATCTGTTGCCTTTTTTAAAGTCAGCTGGCATATCATTTTTGATTTCAGCGCCCTGTGGTAAAACGTAATGGGTTTCCCCATAATCTCCAACGACAAAAACAAATCCTTGTATAGCCATGTCAGAACGACTATTGTTAACAATATCAAACGCAACGGCAAGTTGATTGGTGTCTTTCATACTTTTAATCTGAAAATTTTGCAGGGAAATCTGGTTATCATTCTTTGCCTCTTCATGAGAAACACCGCCTTCTTTTATTGCTTTTGTTTCACTGACACTATCTGTTTTAGTTGTTTGCGATTTTATAGCAGAATCTGCAACTGGGTGAGAAGCTCCTTTTGTATTACCTGTACTGACTTCTAAATCTTTAATCTTTATTTCTAATAACTCCTTTTCCTTCAAAAGAGCGGTAAATTCATCGGTTAATCTGCCTTTTTCGATATAGAGCTTAATAATGAAAACAACAGACGTTACTGACAGCATTAAAAGCAGAATAATGCTGGATACTAATAATACCAATCCCCTTATGGAAAATTCACGCGTGCGCACTTTTCCAGCATTATCTTTAAAATACATAACTGTTATTGTTCGCTTCATTGTTTTATGGGTAGAGGAAATTCTTTATGAAGTAATAGCTCGCCTGTTTTAGAATAAACCCAGACTGAAACAACATCAGCCCCTTTTTGTTCAAACTCCCCGGTAACAATCTTAAAACGCCTTATAGAGAACCACTCACCCTCTCTAAAATCTTTTGGGGCACCTTGCTCAAGGGATATTGCTGGATATGAACTGTAGCGAGTTCCCTTCTGGGTTCTATTTTCTGCAACAATTGCCAGCCGTCCAGAAACCACATGCTGTTCCCCCCTTTCATTTATCAGCTTAAAACTGACCTTATTATTTCTGCCCACTTTGAAGGCTCCTATATCCACTATCGGTGACGACGGCGAAGAAACGGATTTTTTATGGCCGTTGACAAATCCAGTCTCTGTTATTGATTGGCTGGCGACATCCACTACGGTTTGCGATGATTGAGGTGATTCTAATTCGGCATGCTGGAGAGAAATTCCATTCGATGCAGAAGGCTGTCGGTAGGCTGCATATTTTTTGGCAATAATTGCCGGCTTTTGCGCAGGGACAGGGCTCCACTCCTCTCCCATTATCTTCCACTCGCTATCCTCAAGAACAAAGTATAGTCTCTTTATTCCAAGGCTTGTTAATTTATTGTTTTTGTAGTGTTGAGTAAATGAAACAACCATATGAGTTTTGTGGCGAAGGATTCTCATGTCTGATAAAGAGACACTTATATATTTGTATTGGCGATTTAAGTTGTCCTTATATCTTTTCCATTTTTGCCAATCCATGCCATTTGTCTTAAAATCCTTAGAATAGCTATTCATGTAGCTATCAATATCCTTACTCTCCCAGCCTGCCTTCCATTTTTCGATAAGCTGATAGATTGCCTTACGCGTATTATTTATTTTTTCAGATATATCATATTCAATTTTTTCCGCAATTACGATAGGTGTTGTCTGAAGCTTAATATACTCTGCAAGCTCCAGGACATCTTCATTTGCAGCTACAACACATCCTCTTGTATCAAACGGTTTAAGGGGGCGAGTTGGCTGATTTGTTGCATGAAGCCATATTCCATTTCCCTTTTTTCGAAAGATTGTATCTATATAGTTTGGATAATTCATAGGTAGCGCCATTACACCATATTCAGGGAGCAATTCACTGTCATCCTTAACAAGGGTAAAAAAATAAATCCCCTCAGGGGTTTTTAGATCACCTCTTGCAGTTTTATCGCCTGGGCGTTGGCCTGTGGTAACATTGAAGGTCTTTATGAGGTTATAGCTGCCATCAAAGAGGTGTAATTTTTGGGTGGACTTGTCTACAAGCAACACATAATCGCCAGGGTCTATAAGAAAAGATGGGACAGAAGTTTGTGAAGATAAGTCGTCTCTTATATCTTTATTGGGGGAACCATTGTTTCCTATCCTTGTCCCGTTAGAAGGTGCGGCCAATGTTGTTATTGCTGTTTCGGAAGGGGCTGATTGTATTGGATATAGCCTTCTAATTGGGCTTGCCTCAATATCTTTAGAAAAAATAGAGGCAGGATTGCCTGCAATGTAAAATATAAAGAGAATTGCAGCTAAAACGATTTTCATTTTGTCTATAACACCTCCATTTTCTTATCCGCCGTCCCTCCTAATCCTATTATCCCCCCCTTTTTCTCGCTCATCTCACAGGTTCCCTCAAACAGCACGCCTTCACCGATAATAAGATTTGTTGTTCTGATATTTCCGTACATCTTGGCAGGCGCCCTTAATTCAATCCTGCTTTTCCCCTCAATCTCCCCTCTGAACTCTCCGCTTACAATTGCAGTATCAACCTTTACCTTTGCCTCTAAAACAGCGCTTTCACCAATAATAAGCGTACCATTCATTGCGTTAATCTCGCCGTTAAAATGCCCATCAACCCTGACCGAACCATCAAACTCCATCTTTCCATTGATGGTTACATCCTTTCCGATGAACCCGTTCATTTGAGCAGCATCTGTCCTTTTTTTATCTTTTTCAAACATATCTCCTCCTAAAGGTTTAATTTATGTTTTTATATTTCTGAACGTATCCAGAATTCTTTCAAGCTCTTCATTTGAATAAAATTCTATTTCAATCCGCCCTTTCCCTTTTTTGTTTTTTACTATAACCTTAGTCCCAAATATATTTCTAAGTTCATTCTCGATTGCGCTTAGATATGCGTTTTTCTTTCGTGAAAGGCTGGCAGACTTTTTGCTACTTGATACAGTATATTTGACAAGCTCTTCTGTTTCACGAACAGATAGCCCTTTTTGCACAATCCTTCTGCAGACCTCTCGCTGGCTGACATGACTGTCAAGGCTGAGCAATACCTTTGCATGCCCCATTGAGATTATGCCATTTTTTAGCTCTTCTTTTACTTCATCTGGAAGCTTAAGAAGCCTTAGAAAATTGGCAACGGTTGCCCTTTCCTTTCCTATCTTTTTTGCCACCTCTTCCTGGGAGAGCTCGAATCTTTCCATAAGATTCTTATATGCTGCAGCCTCTTCAATTGCGTTCAGATTTTCTCTCTGGATATTTTCAATAATGGCAAGCTCAAGACTTTCTTCATCTGTGGCATCCCTTACAACAACAGGGACATCCCTAAGCCCGGCAAGTTTTGCTGCCCTCCAGCGGCGCTCGCCTGCTATGAGCTCATATCCATTTTCTGCCTTTCTCACAAGAAGGGGTTCTATAATGCCCTTTTCCTTAATAGATTCAGCAAGTTCCTGGAGTTGCTGCTCATGAAATATTTTTCTGGGCTGAACGCTGCTTGGATTTATATCTTCTATCGGGCAAAGTGAAAAACTATCCCCTGTTTTATCAGCATGTTTTATTAATGCCCCCAATCCTCTGCCGAGGGCCTTACGTTTTGCAAGCATATCTAACCTCTTATAACTAATTGATTACATAAATTTTAGAACAATAATTACCCAGATTTAAAAATAAAATTCTTTATCTGTGTAATCTGTTTTTATAATCTGTGTAATCGTGTAACTATCTAATTTTTCAAGATAATTTCATTAGCGAGTTCCATATAACTTGATGCGCCTTTGGATGTTACATCATAAAGTATTACTGGTTTACCAAAACTCGGGCTTTCACTTAATCGGACATTTCGAGGGATGACCGTCTTAAAGACCCTTTCAACAAAATGTGTCTTTACCTCTTGAGCTACCTGATGAGCGAGATTATTTCTTGGGTCAAACATAGTTAGCAGTATTCCCTCTATTTCTAAACTGGGGTTCAGGCTTTTCTTTATCAGGTCAACTGTCTTCATAAGTTGAGATAGACCTTCAAGCGCATAGTATTCACACTGAAGTGGGATAATCACCGAATTTGCAGCAGTTAATGCATTTAATGTTAAAAGGCTTAAAGAAGGAGGGCAATCAATGATAATATAATCAAAATCTGTAACTACATCCTTTAACGCATCTCTGAGTCTGACCTCTCTCGCAGGATCATCTATCAGCTCTAACTCGGCGCCAATAAGGTCTATTGTGGAGGGTACGGTCTTCAGAAAAGAGAGCTCTGTATCTTTAATAACCTCTTTTAGATTCTTGTGTTTAATTATTACCTGATATATGCTGGCATTTGAGCCATTTTTTGCAATACCTATACCACTTGTGGCATTGCCTTGCGGGTCAAAATCAACCAGCAACACCCTTTTTTCTGTTACAGCAAGAGAAGCCGAGAGATTTACAGCGGTCGTTGTTTTTCCAACTCCACCCTTTTGATTCGATATACTTATTATTTTTGCCATTTATTTTATAAAATTTTACACCTTGAGTTATTTAAGGACTCTCTGAAAAACTACCGAACTTGTCATTGCAGGCAAGTGAGCCTTTAGCCCTGAGCCAAAGTCCTGAGCGAAGCGAAGGAACAGCGAAGGGGAGGAATCTCTTGCTTACGCAATTGCCATATAGCAAAAATCTCCGAGTTTGCTTCGGCTGCACCTCGCAACCGCAAAAATCGCTCCTCGCAATGACATTCTAATGGTTTTTCAGAGGTTCCTTAATATTTAGGGAATTTATATCACACCTTATTTGTTTTTCAAAGAAAAAATTAGCCAAAAGGCGCAACTGCATTTTTTGGGTAAATGTTCCACGTGGAACATTAAGACAGATACTAATCAGTCCATAATAGTATAGACATTGTAGACCCTCGATAAGGTTACGGAGTATTGCTGGAGCGGAATTGTGGATGTGTGCAGCTGCACGATAAACGTAAGTGGCAAACGCTCCACTTTACACGCAACGTGAGCGAAGCTAAAGGACTGCAAGCACACAGACACCTGGAGCGGAAGCAATGCTCCGTAACCTTAACCTCAGACCAGACCTGTTACAATGTAAATTCTATTATGAGACCCTTAATAATAGGCAATGGGCAATAGGTGATAGGCTAAAAAACTGTAGAATTATAGATTTAAAAAATAGAGATAAGCCTATAGCCCCTTGCCCTTCGCCTCTTACCCTTCTTTCTTAAAACTTAAAACAGTGGTTGTAATATCTGAAAAGGGTAATTTTATTTCTTTTACTAAAATGGATTCTATACCTTTTATCTGCGGTAATCTTCTTAATTCCTCGACCCCTTTTGGCCCTTTTACTGCTAAGAGTATACCCCCATTTTTTGCGTAGGGAATGGCTATTTCTAAAAATCTATGAAGCTCAGCAAATGCCCTTGAAGTAACAGCATCAAAACTACCCCCAAGCTTTTTAATGCTTTTACTGTCTTCTGCCCTTGCATGAATGATTTCTATGCTATTGAGATTAAGTGTCCTTACAATATGCTTCATAAAGACGACCTTTTTATGAACAGAATCCATAGCAGTTATTTTTAAATCAGGAAGGATAATCTTTAAAGGAATGCCAGGGAACCCCGCGCCAGAACCGATATCAAGGAGGGATGACTTATTAGCCAAGAAAGGGACTAATATCAATGAATCAAGGAAGTGCCTAATTGTTATATCCCTATCATCTGTAATTGATGTAAGATTTATCTTCTTATTCCATTCTTTTAATTCCTCAAGATATTTAAGAAATTGGGATACTTCTTGATCTCCGATGGTAAGTCCAAGTTCAGCCCCACCTGTCTTTAAAATATTCTTTAGTTCTTCTGTTGTCACAAGATTAGTTGACTGGTGAATTAGAGATATCCCTGCTTTTTTAAATGGATTAAAAGCATTGATAATGCAGCCGGTGTAACGCCAGATACCCGTGCCGCCTGACCGATTGATTCGGGTTTTATTGCAATAAGCTTTTCTCTAACCTCCGTAGAGAGGCCTCGAATTTCTTCAAATGAGATGAAGGGTGGTATTTTCATCTCTTCCATTTTCTTAAATCTCTCAACCTGTTCCCGCTGCTGTTTTATGTATCCCTCGTATTTAATTGCTATCTCCACCTGTTCTACAACCTTTGGTTCTGGCATGTCTTTCCAATTCACCCCGTTAGAAGCTTTGTCTGAGCTTTTAACCGAGTTCATGAGCTCATATATGGTTGATAAATGAGCTTCTGGCCTTCTCAAAAGTTCTTTAAGCATTGTGGATTTTTTAATTTCGCCTAATCCAAGGCTCTTAAGCCTATTATTAATATCCTCAGTTGGGACAACCTTTATATCTTCTAACTTCCTTATCTCTTCTTCAATTGCCTTCTTTTTGCCATTAAATTTATTATAATCCTCATCAGTTAGTAGCCCAATCTCATAGCATTTTCCTCTCAGTCTTAAGTCTGCATTATCTTCTCTTAAAAGAAGCCTGTATTCAGCCCTTGAGGTAAACATCCTATAGGGTTCTCTGGTGCCTTTTGTTATCAGGTCATCAATCATCACGCCAATATAAGCCTCTGACCTGTCAAGTATTAAAGGTGATTTGCCTAATATTTTTAAACCAGCATTTATACCGGCAATAAGCCCTTGCGCTGCTGCCTCTTCATACCCTGATGTCCCATTTATTTGTCCAGCAAGATAAAGGCCTTCAATTGCCTTTGTCTCTAATGTGGGTTTTAACTGGGTTGGGTCCACATAATCGTATTCTATTGCATATCCGGGTCTTAATATCTCAATCCCTTCTAACCCTTTGATTGTCCTTAAAAATCTTAATTGTACATCAATAGGAAGGCTTGTTGAGAGGCCATTTGGATAAATCTCGTTAGTCTCATATCCCTCTGGCTCAAGGAATATCTGGTGTCTCTCCTTATCAGGGAATCTAACAACCTTATCTTCAATGGAAGGACAATATCTCGGGCCTATGCCTTTAATTACACCCTTATAAAGAGGCGACCTGTCGAGATTTTCTTTTATTATTTCGTGGGTTTTAGCGTTTGTATAAGTGATATAGCATGGAATCTGCTTATTTTTAATCTCTTTTGTTGAAAAAGAAAATGGCGGTGGAGTCTCATCGCTGCCATGGGTTTCTAAATTTGAAAAGTCTATTGTCTTTGCATCCAATCTTGGACAGGTGCCTGTTTTGAGCCGTCCCATCCTAAAGCCAAGCTCTTTGAGCGACAAGGAAAGATTTATAGACGGCATATCCCCTGCCCTGCCTCCTGGAAAATTATTAAGCCCAATATGGATTAACCCCCTTAAAAATGTGCCTGTTGTTATAATAACAGCCCTGCTTTCGAAAATCTCACCGATATTCGTCTCTATGCCCGCGACCTTTCCATCCCTGACAAGAATCCTTTCAACCAATGCCTGTCGTATGTGCAGGTTTTCCTGTGACTCGAGGACAGACTTCATCCTAAGGCGGTATAATTGCCTGTCTGCCTGTGCCCTTGTTGCACGGACAGCAGGGCCTTTGCTTGAGTTTAGTGTTCTAAACTGAATGCCTGTGGCATCTATATTTTTTGCCATCTCACCGCCAAGCGCATCTATCTCCTTTACAAGATGACCTTTTGCAATGCCGCCTATTGCTGGATTGCATGACATAAGGCCAATGGTATCGAGATTCATGGTGAGGACAAGGGTTTTTAGCCCCATCGATGCACAGGATAAAGCAGCTTCGCAGCCAGCATGTCCAGCGCCAATAACTATGACATTGTATGTATTTTCTTTTGCCATTTTTAGCTCAACCTTAGCTTATTTTCTCATTGTTCCACGTGGAACATTTATACAGTGATTGCACAGATTTTTAAGAATACGATTACACAGATTAACATGAATTTCTGTATCGGTGTAATCCGCTGCTGGTAATCTGCGTAATCATAGGTTTTTATAATAACAAAGGTTCTCTTGAAACGCAATTTTTGATTAAGGCCGTAAAAATCAATATCTATTTTTGGTAAGAGGTGGGTTAAAATCCTTGACAGATATAGGAAATACAGGTTATAGAATTAGCAGTATGGAAGAGAAAAAAACCCCCGTTGAAATTGAATGCCCTGAATGTAAATTCAAATTCCGTTTATGGGTTCCAACAGGCCTTATCACCAAATGGAAAAGCGGAGAAGAGATTGGATGCATTAAGTGCAGGGCAAAGCTAAAACTGGAACCGCATAAAGAAGGTTTCCGTGTCGCAATTCCAGCGCCTTTGGAGGAAGAAGTGGCAGAGGTTCTTCCAGAGACAATGCCTGCGGGTGAGTTGATTCTTGTTGTTGATGATGATGCTGTTATCAGGAAGATGGCTGAAGATGCGCTTATTAAAAACAAATTAGCACCTTTAACTGCAAAGAATGCAACAGAAGCCCTAAATATCATAGCAAAGCAACAAGTGGCTGTTGTGATAGTTGACCTACATCTTAAAAACCCAAAAGATTCAGCGTCTACTATGAGCGGAGAGGAGTTCTTGCAGAAACTTGCAGATGATAGAAAAGGCATACCTGCCATTGTAACTACTGGTAAAGACCTTATAGACGACATTATCCTTGAGCCCAAATGGTATGACCTGAATGTCAAGGCATTTCTCCAGAAAGGAAGCCCTTTTTGGATTGATGAGCTCATCGTAAAGATAAAAGAAATCCTTAAAAAAGATTAGGCTATTCAGTTACGTACGGAGAAGTAGATAATGAATATATTAGTCGTAGGTAGCGGCGGACGCGAGCATGCCATTGTGTGGAAGATAGCAAAAAGCCGCAGAGTTAAAAAAATCTATTGTGCGCCAGGAAATCCTGGCATTGCCCAGCTTGCAGAGTGCGTTGATATCAAGGCCGATGATATAAGCGGATTGAGGGATTTAGCTATTAGAGAGAAGATAGATTTAACCATTGTCGGTCCTGAAGTGCCGTTAACCTTAGGCATTGTTGATAGCTTTGAAGACAAAGGACTAAAGGTCTTTGGTCCTTTAAAAAAGGCAGCAGAGATAGAGGGAAGCAAGATCTTTGCAAAAAATCTGATGCAGAAGTATGGAATTCCAACAGGGGGCTATAAGGTATTTAAAGATTCACGAGAGGCAAAAGAATATATAAAAGAGCACAGTTATCCGCTGGTTGTTAAGGCAGACGGTCTTGCGGCAGGCAAAGGTGTTATCATCTGTAAAACAAAAGAGGATGCCTTGGATGCAATAAAGCTTATCATGGAGAAGAAGGTCTTTGGTAGGGCAGGCGACAGGGTCATTATAGAAGAGTTTTTAAAAGGTGAAGAGGCGTCTTTTCTTGCAATAACTGATGGAAAGACAGTTATCCCTCTGCCGCCGTGTCAGGACCATAAAGCGGTTTTTGATGGAGACAGGGGGCCAAATACAGGCGGAATGGGTGCATATTCTCCAACGCCGATCATTACTCCGAAACTAAAAGAAGATATCATGGATAACATAATGGTTCCAACGATTAAGGCGATGGGGAAAGAAGGAAGGCCTTACAAAGGTGTTCTTTACGCAGGGCTTATGATTACAGGAAACGGACCTATGGTTTTGGAATTCAACTGCAGATTTGGCGACCCAGAGACCCAGCCCATAATGATGAGGCTAAAAAATGACCTCGTGGATGTACTTTTATCAGCGGTTGAGGGAAAATTGAATAAGATAAAGCTAAAGTGCGATAATAAATTTGCCTTGTGTGTAGTCATGGCAGCTAAGGGGTACCCGGGGGGTTACGAAAAAGGCAAAGAAATCAAAGGGATAGATGATGCGTCGAGGCTAAATGATATTGTTGTTTTTCATGCTTGCACAGCATTGAATGACAGCAAGCTGGTAACAGCAGGCGGCAGGGTCCTTGGCGTAACTGCTATGGGCGTAGGCGTAAAAAGGGCTATAAATAAGGCTTATGAGGCAGTATCGAGGATAAAGTGGGAGGGGGTGCATTATAGGAAAGACATTGGGGAAAAGGCGATTAGATAGGGTGACGGACGCGCCATTCAAGGTTCTAAAAGAGAGAGGCGGCTCACTTCTTTTCAGAAGTCCCAATTGTTCTCCAGTCAGTCAAATCTAAAGAGAGCATTAAGAAGTGGGAGAAAGACTTCAAGCGTTGGGCAAAGTATGGTGATGAATACTAAGTGTTGGACAGAGAACAGTAAATATGAATCAGAGAGCAGCATATGCTATTGATAGATTGACAGAGGAAGTAGGGAGGTTTTTATGTTAACGACCCATGAACATAAGGCGCTTGATACCCTTAAAAATGTAATTTCAAAGAAATATAAACTGATAGACTTTCTTATCTATGGCTCTAAAGCTTCTGGTAAAGATACTGAAGAATCGGACATTGATATCATGATTGAGCTTGAAGAAGAAGGTCGTAATGTGCGTTGGGATATTTATAATATGGTGGCAGAGATAAATGTGAGCTATGGCTGTGTGATTAGCCCAATATTATTTAGTCGTAGGGAGCTTGAAGATGGGCCAATGGATGAGTCGCCCATATATAGAAGGATAGCAAAAGAAGGAATCAGGATATGACTGCGGATGAGAAAAAAGATATCTTAATTCAGTATAGGCTTAGTCAGGCAACAGAGGCATTGGATGATGCAGTCTTTTTGTTCGATAACAACAGGGGTTTAAGAAGTGTGGTCAATAGGATTTATTACGCCATGTTCTATGCTGTTTTGGCCCTTCTTGTAAACGAACCTTTTCAAGGTTCAAAACACAGTGGTATCATCAGTTACTTTAACCGTCGTTTCATAAAGGAAAACATATTCTCTTCTGAAATGGAAATATCTGAACCTTGCGTTTGAGGCACGACAGGAAGTAGACTATAAAGAGTTTTCGGAACTTACAGCAGAAAATGTCCAAGAGCTTTTAAGGCATGCAAAAGTGTTTGTAGAGGAAGTAAGAAAATATTTAAAGAGGTGATTATGGCAAAACCACTTGTCGGCATCTTAATGGGAAGCGATTCAGACCTTCCTATAATGGAAGAGGCTGCAAAGGTATTATAAAGAGTTTGGCATACCGTATGCGATGACGGTTTCTTCATCCCATCGTTCGCCAAAGAAGGCTTCAGAGTGGGCAAAGAGCGCTGGAATATTCACAGTACAGATAATTGCTACAGCTCATAAAAGATTGCAGGAAAAACTCAGGGCATACAAAAAAACATAAGAAAGACGTGGAGGAAAAGGCTAAGAAGTTGAATGTATGACAACCCTTCTTAAAGTTGATGGGGCCTCAGCTTCACAATCAGTCTGGAAGCAGGTTCTTGATGTTTTTAAAAAAGGCGGTATTATTGCCTACCCTACAGAAACTTTCTATGGTCTTGGGGTTGACCCTTTCAATGAAACTGCTGTTAAAAAACTCTTTAATTTAAAAGGCCGCGAAGCAGATAAGCCAATATCAATATTGGTTAAAGATAAAAAGATGCTGGCAGAGGTTGCAGAAGAAATTCCATTGTCAGCAGAGAAATTGATAAAAAAATTCTGGCCTGGGCCGCTTACGATTATACTTAAGGCAAAGAAGTCAATTCCAATAACCCTCAGAGCAGGAACCGGCACAATAGCTGTGCGAATATCGAGCAATACAATAACCCAAAAACTCCTTGAGGCAATAGATTCTCCTATTACAACCACCAGCGCAAATCCATCCGGCAAAAAAAGTCCTGTAACAGCAAGTGAAGTTATGAATTATTTTAAAAATAAGGTTGACCTTATCCTTGATGGTGGCGTATTATCTGGTAAGCTTGGGTCAACAATAGTGGATGTAACAGAGGGCGATTTAAAGATAATAAGAGCAGGTGAAATTCCTATAGAGAGAGTAGTTGAGAGTCTAAAATGAATCTGACGAATAAACCGCATAAATTCCATGTTGCAAGTCTTTTTCTTGCATCTTGCGTCGTGTATCTTGCAACTGCTTTTACTGCACATGCTTTCTTTGTTGAATCTCAAGCTGCGACTAAAGGTATTTTAAAAACCATTGTTATAGACCCCGGGCATGGCGGAGAGGATACCGGCGCTATAGGACCGACCGGCATAAAAGAAAAGGATGTAAATCTAAACATCGCAAAGGAATTGGAAAAATTAATTATACAGAGGGTGGATGCAATAGTATTACTTACAAGAACAGATGATACGTTCGTTTCTTTGGATGAAAGGACTAACGTTGCCAATAAGAATAATGCAGATATTTTTATAAGCATCCATGCTAATGCATCATATAGAAAAGGCGCAGGTGGAGTTGAGACATATTTTTTGAGTTTTGATGCCTCTGATGAAGATGCAAAGAGGGCTGCTGCGTTTGAAAACGCAGTAGCATCTTTTGAGAATAAGGCGGTAAAGACAAACATCGACGACCTTAAGACGATTTTAATGGATATGGCTCAGACCTCAGTATTAAATGAGAGCAGTCAGTTTGCAGAGATAGTGCAGGAAAACCTGTGTAAGGTATTGAAGGTGGAAAACCGTGGAATAAAACAGGCCCCTTTTATTGTGCTTGTAGGCGCAGCAATGCCGGCAGTGCTCGTAGAAGTCGGATTTATATCTAATGCAAACGAGGAAAAAAGATTGACAGAAAAAGAAACGCAGAGAACAATCGCCGAGGCCATATTAAAGAGTATATTGACTTTTGACGGCATATTGCGGGCGAAGATGGAGTATGCATTAGAGTAATATGAAAATTGTAATTGCAACCAGGAATAAAGGCAAGGCCCACGAGATTAAAAAAAAATTGGCAGACCTTGATTTAGAGATACTCACCCTTGATGACTTTCTTGATATTTCTTCGCCTCGTGAGGATGGGAAAAGCTTCAGAGAGAATGCGCTGAAAAAAGCAAGATTTATAGCTGAAGAAACCAATATTCCAACCCTTGCTGATGATTCTGGCCTTGAGGTAGATGCCCTTAACGGGAAGCCGGGAATCTTCTCTGCACGTTATGCAGGTGAAAATGCAACCGATGATGAAAACAATAAAAAACTGTTAAAAGAGCTTAATGGAGTATCCTTGGAGAAAAGGGGCGCAAGCTATAAATGTGTCATTGCGCTTTTCTTTCCAAAAGATGAGGAGAAAATCATAGTTGAAGGAAGCTGTAAAGGTTTCATAGCCCTTGAGCCAAAGGGCAAGGGCGGCTTTGGCTATGACCCTCTGTTCTTTGTTCCAGAATACGGAATGACGATGGCTGAATTGCCAATCGAGATAAAAAACCGCATAAGCCATAGAGGAAAGGCATTATCAAAGCTTAGAAAGAAACTTATGGTCATTTTGGAGCAATAGAAATATCTATTCCCCTATTCTTGCGAGAAGCCCTTTTCTTCTTACAATACTAAAATTCCAGTAGAAAAATACAAGTGCTGTCAGTATGTATATGAAGTTCAATGCAGTTGCCCAGAGGACATCGTGCATGGGGAAGCCTCCGCCTGAAATAATTATCCTCATGCCTTCGAAGATGTGGGATGCTGGTATAAACTGGGCAATTGTCTGCAGAAAAGGGGGAAGCACCGAGACTGGATAAAACACTGCTGATACTGGCTGGAAGAGAAATGCAACAGCCCAGGCAAGGACTTCAGCCTCCTGGCCTAATCTCAGGATTAAGGCCATAGTAATAATCCCCAGTCCCCAACCCATAATTACAAGATTCACTATCATCGGGATAAGAGAAAGGCCGAGCAAGAATATATTAAAAGAATAAAATAGCCATGCAAATATAACCATTACTATGCTTGCGAGGAGAAGCTTTACAATACTTACCAGCATCAATGCAAATATATATTCAATAGGTCTGATAGGGCTTACAAAGATATTCAAGAGATTCCTTGCCCACATATCTTCCAAAAAAGATACTGACAATCCCTGCTGAGACCTGAAAAGGATGTCCCACAGGATTAATGCGCCGAGCAAAAAGGCAATAAAGTCAGGTAATGTTCCTTTAAACTTGGTAAGATATATAGTTATAAAGCCCCATATCACCAAATCCAGAAACGGCCAGTAAAATACCTCCATTAACCTCGGGATACTTCTTTTGTAGAGATAAAGATGGCGGATGACAAGTGCTAAAACTCTGTGGATTTTCATAGTTGCCTCGCTATCTTGAGGAACACATCTTCCAGGCTTTCCCCTTTAAACTGAGCCCTCACTTCTTCGGGTCTGCCCATAGCAATAATTCTCCCTTTATCCAGAAATATGATCCTGTCGCTCATCTCTTCCATCTCTCTCATATTGTGGGATGTGTAGAGGATAGATATACCCCTTTCTTTTTTTATCTTCTTTAAAAGTCTTCTGGTTTTATCTGCAATGTCAGGGTCAAGGCTCGCTGTGGGCTCATCAAGAAATAAGATCTTTGGCTCATTTAATAAGGCCTTAATGAGACATACTCTGGTTATCTGACCCGATGAAAGACTTCTTACAGTCTTATCTTTTATTTCCTCTATTTCAAAATCTTTCAGGAGCCCTACTATTCGTGCTTGCGGATTTTTAATATTATAGAGTCGCGCAAAGACCATAAGGTTTTCCATAACTGTAAGAGAATACGGCATTGCAACATAGCTTGAGGAAAAATTTACCTCTTTAAGAATCTTTTCCCTATTACGTTCTAAATCCAATCCAAAAATCTTAATATCACCAGATGTGGGGGTTGTTAGGGCCAACAGCATCTGTAGGGTTGTAGTCTTACCTGCTCCATTCGGACCTAAAAGGCCGAGTATCTCGCCAACATACATCTCAAAGGAGATATTATCCACTGCCCTGAGACCGTTAAATATCTTTGTTAGACCACTTATCTCAACGATAGGATTAGTCAGCATATTCACATCTTCTATCATAAACGCAGGAGAAATTTCCAGAAGTTCCTCGTGATCTGAGAGAAAATTCTTGCAAATACAATACCTAATATGCTACAAATAAAGATTCACGGAGTAGAAATTGTTAAGCAGACGGGGCGTAGCGCAGCCTGGTAGCGCACCTGCTTTGGGAGCAGGGTGTCGGAGGTTCGAATCCTCTCGCCCCGACCAGTTTCAGAAATGCAAATTGCAAAGTGCAATATGCAAATTTCAAAATGTTTTAAAACAATTTGCATTTTAAATTTTCCAATCTTCATTTTGCATTGCGCGAAGCGATTTGCGCCCGTAGCTCAGATGGATAGAGCAACTGCCTTCTAAGCAGTTGGTCAGGGGTTCGACTCCCTTCGGGCGCGCCAAACAAAGAAAGTGAAAAGCGAGAAGTCAGAAGTCAAGAGTATAAAAACCATATTTTTACTTCTGACTCCTGACTTTTGACTCTTCACGGCTTTTTCAATGGTGGGCGTAGCTCAGCGGTTAGAGCATCGGACTGTGGCTCCGAGGGTCGGGGGTTCAAATCCCCTCGTCCACCCCAGATAACAATTGCAAAATTGCAAAATGTAAATTGTAAAATTAAAGGTATTTTAAAAGAATTTTGCAATTTGAAATTTGCAATCTGCATTTTACAATATGCGAAGCAAATTGCGCCCGTAGCTCAGCTGGATAGAGCGACGGACTTCGAATCCGAAGGTCGCAGGTTCGACTCCTGCCGGGCGCGCATTAAAGAAAGTGAAAAGTGAGAAGTCAAGAGTTTAGCATTTAAGCTTTTTACTTCTGACTACTGACTTTTGACTCTTGACTGTCTTAGTGCGCCTGTAGCTCAGTGGATAGAGCATCAGCCTCCGGAGCTGAGGGTCGGAGGTTCAAATCCTCTCAGGCGCGCCAAAGAATCTCCATCAATTCCATATTGAGCCAAAAGAATGCCTCTCCTCTTCAGCTATTTCTTAAAAATACATTAAAATTCCCTTGACCCCCCCCCGTAGATGATACTATGACGTCAAAAAATAAAGGAGGTAAGGATATGAAAAGACTGATCATAGTTTTGAGCATCATTCTGTTTCTGCCAAGCATTGCGCTTGCAGGCAAAGGTGGAGGTAACACGCAGCCCACTGCCCCGTGGCCCATGTTTGGAAATAACCCCCAGCACACAGGCCAGAGTAGTTATGCGGGGCCAAGTGCGGGAACAGTCAAGTGGGATGTTAATACTGGAATGCAAGGTAACGGCTCAAACAGTGTAGTTATCGGCCAGGATAAGATAGTATACGTTGCCGGCCATATTTATAACACTGTAACACTAGTGGAGGATGACTTCTTGGCAGCGTATAACCCGGATGGCACTTTAAAATGGCAATCTCTGTTATACAACAACACTGCCCACTCTTACGATTCTACCTCGGCTATAAGTTCTACAGGTACGATTTATGTGACTACTTATTCAAGTGCATCTTTAACTCGGTATCTTCACGCAGTAAGTCCGTCTGGAGAGATTTTATGGCAGACCTTTTTGGGGGGAACTCCACTTCCAGTTTCTACAATAACTGTCGGAAAAGACGGGACAATATATGTGCCAGGTACTGAATTAACAGCAGTAAACCCTGACGGCACCATAAAGTGGATGTACTACTGCAACTATTGCAGTTCAATCGCAATGTCCCCGGAAGGGAACGCCATTTATACTGTGATGTCCGAGAGTTACAACGGTAATCTGAGCCTAGTTGCGCTGAATTCAAATGGCGGCACCTTATGGAACCTCCCACTTGGTGAAAGCGGCTATGGTATCCGATATCACAACCCTATCGCGGTCGCCGATAATGGGACAATCTATGTACATAGTATATGGGATAATATAGTATATCTCTCTGCTGTCACTCCTTCAGGAACCGAAAAGTGGAGATTCGCGACAGATGGACTTTATTACAGGTCTACATTAGTCCCTTCTGTTTCCAAAAATGGGAATATCTATTTTCTTATAGGAGATGTTGGTTTAACTAACACGGCAAAGATATACAAGCTTGATAGCCGGGGAAGGCTTAAATGGACATATACGATAAACGATAATTGCCAGAATAACGGCCCTGCCATAGATGCCAATGAAAATATTTATGTTGGCAGCGATGATGGCACTGTCTATAGTTTTACTTCTGGTGGGGCGTTAAGATGGAGCGTGATACCACCTAACGCGAATTATTTCTGGGGAAACTCTCCGGCGCTGGGCAGCGACGGCAGGCTGTATATTAAAAGTACTTCTTATCTCTATTCCATAGGGCAATAGCGCCCTCGCGGCACTCCATGCCCGAACCCAAAAAGGGTTCGGGCATGATTTTATGAACTCATGCATTCATGTGTTGTTAAAGAATATTTCGGGACCTTTGAGAAAGCGTAGGTTTGTCATTTCTAACCCTCGATAACAACCTTCGAGGGAATGCTTGAACGGGGAACCCATTGTTCTTAAAAAATAAAAACTTCTGGATTCCCGCTCCCTGCTTATAACCCGCAGGGACAAGCTTCGCGGGAATGGCGCAGAAACTGAATTTTTCAAAGGTCTCTCCTCTCAGGCGCGCCAAGTAATACAGCGATCCAGCACTCGAGCGATCACAAGATCAAGCAATCGTGTTATTAAAGCTTGATAGCTGGGTAACTTGATAGCTCGATAGCTGCCTTACTCTCCCAATGCCTCTAATTTGGCAGGGGATTTTATAATAATCTCTTTCCTCTTTATTTCAATAATTCCTTCATCTTTAAAGCTTTTTAAAAGACGTATTGCTGTTTCCTGGGTTATTCCAAGAAGCTCTGCAATTTCAAGGCGTGAGAGCGAAAGATTTAACTTAACACGGGTATTATCCTTAACGCCGTATTCGTTTGCGAGCGTATTAAGAAGATGTGCCATCTTTTCTCGGGCATTCATAAGTCCCATGCTTCCTATCTTTGAATAGGCGTGGTCGAGTTCTTTGCTTAATGCAATAATAATCTTTTTTGCAATAGCAGGATGTCGTTCTATGATATGGAAGAAGGACCTCTTTTCTATAAAGCAGAGCTCACAATCGTCCATGGCAATCGCTGTATTTCCATAACTTTTGCCATTGTAGAATGTTTCCATGCCGAGAAGCTCGCCGGCCTGAAGAATCTTTATAATCTGCTCTTTGCCGTCTCGTGAGGTTTTTATAAGCTTAACCCTGCCGTTCTTAACTACGTAAAACCCAGGACACGCATCACCCTCTATAAAGATTACATCCCTTTTTTTATAAAAGGAGGTTACGACAAAATCCTGAAACAATTTAAGCTGTTCATCGGTGAGGTCTGTGAAAAGTGTGTTTTCCTTGATTCTACAATGACATAAAAGACAGATGGACTCCTGCGTCATGACAGAATTATATTTACTATTTACATGCATTTCAAGCTGTTTATTCGTCATAATCTATTAATCTGTCTATCAAGTGTTTATTCCTTCTACTAATTCATTGGTTTCTAAACTGATAAATTCATGAAGTAATTTTGCCATTTCCTGATAAAATGGTTTATCACTATAGGTAGCTACCTTTTTGGCAAACTCCTGTGCCCATTTGGAGAGGTGGTTTTCTAAAAACCTTTTCTGAAATTCAATCCACCTCTTTGCTTCATCGTCCCCACTGTTCTGATATGCGCTTGCCTCTTTCTGCGATAAGTGGCTAATAAATTCAAGTTCTATGCCTATATGGTCTGGGAATCCACGGAAATCATCAGGGAGGATAAATCCACACTGTTTGTAGAATTTTACTGCTTGGTCCGCATAAATTTGCATATAAAGGCCTGCCCGCGTAACACTCTCTGTTGGATTTACACCACCCGGCAGTATAAATAATGCTGCATACTCTTCAGCCAATTCCTCACATAATTGCGTTGGTTCACGGTTGTAAAACACCTCTCCAAATGCAGTACCTAAATCTTTCAGGGTTTCTTTTATACTGTTTCCTCGAAACATTTCTATGGATTCAGGAGAAAGCTCTTTGATAAATGCGATGGAAAGAAGTTTATAAACATTACTCCTTGCTCGTGCATAATCGCTCTTATCCTTTTTCTGGGCAACTATTGTCATTTTTCAATAACCATGGATGGTTCCTTATCTGTTTCACATACACCTTTGGGAATAACAAAGGACTTTGGATAATCGGAAAATTCGGAATCAACAACTGTATTTTCCTCAGGAGTAGCATGCTCCTTTGACTGGCTTGATGAACTTGACTTACTGGACTGCCCCTTGGTAATCTCCGAATTATTCCGTTTAATTTTCACATCCGAGGGTGTACTCAATGAATCTCCAGCAAAAGTATGGGAAGGAAAAGGGCTAAGCAAAAGACATAAAATTGTTAAAAGAATTATAAAGGATTTCATACATGCCTCTTTTTTATTATATTTTATAAGGGCTACTGAATGCAATAAAAATACAATGGGCGGCTATAAAACAAAGCCGCCCATTGTATTACCGCTTGAGCAAAAGAACGTGCGTTTAGTGACCTTTCTTGAGTTCAGCTGGTGGCAGTTGAGTTACCTTTACCTCTGGATGCATCTCTCTGTGCTTATCACCGGTATACGCATATCTCATGGTCTCTTTGAAAAACTGGAAGTGTTTCTCATTGTCAAATTTGGTATCCCCAAATTGGTCGCCAGGCTGAGCAGGCGTAACGATCACAACAGTGTCATACCACCCCTGCGAGCCGCCTATGGGGTCTGCTGAGACAGGGATTATATCATTGGGGTTTACTCCTGCGCTCTTCCACCAGATGTTGTGAGTATCTGGGTCTTCCAGTTCTGAACCTGCCCACATGGGTGCAGCATCCCGTGGTTTTGCAGTTGCAATCCTGCCGAATTTCATGCCCAGAGTATTGGAGACAGCAACAACCTTTGGATGGATGCCCTCTGTAACCCTCGCCTTGGCAACCAGATAGCCTACAGGGCTTGTAATCCTGATTAAATCTCCATCCTTTATCCCTTTTTCATCTGCTGACTTCGTGTTAATCCATGCTGCATTCGTGTGAACGATCTCATTGAGCCACTTTATATTTGTGGTTCTGCTCTGGGTGTGCACATTCCATTTAAATGTGGTCAAAATCATCTCATCAGGCCGTAGTTTAGAGCTTCCATCCTTATTCCAGTGCCACGGATGTGGTTTAAATACAGGCATGGGGTTAAATCCGTACTTTTCATAGCTTGGCACATAAATATTTATCTTTCCATCCGGTGTGCCAAAACCCTTATACTTCTTTCCGCGGATTACAACCTTGCCATTTGGGTCTTCCTTTTTATAGAGACCATACTCTGCCCTTATCTCCACACCATCCTTGCCCACGATCTTGCCTGTTGCCGGGTCAAGTCTGCCGTAGATGGGCCACACACCGTTTTTCTTGAACTCCTCCCAGTTAAGTCCCTGTACACCGGCAAACTGCTGCCTCACATAATCCTCACCGTTCTTGAACTCCCAGTATTTCCTCATATCCTTGCTGCCATCCGGGTCTATCTTGTGGATTATTCTCTTTAAAACCTCTCGGTATTCCACTGCCTCTCCGAGTGGTTTTATAACAGGCTGCCTTAAGCCAAGCCATGGCCAGAGGCTTGAAGGCATGCTTTCCGGATCATGTCTTTCAAGATAAGAGCAATCAGGTAAAATTAAATCCATAAGATTTACATTCTCATTCATCTGGTTAGAGAATGTAACACTGAATGGGATGAGTTTTTCATCCATCAGTATCTCTCGCCACATGCTGGCGGCAGGGTGGGTATAGCCTTCACTGGACATATAATTAAAATACATGCTAATCTTTTGCTTCCCCTCTTTTATCCAGAACGGCACCAGATGGGATACCTTGTGGCCTGCCAGAGGATAGTCAGGTGGCGAAGAAAGAAAGCTCGGCTCTTTGCCGCCTTCTGGTGCAGGCTGCGGCTGGCCATAGCCCATACCCCTCGGCAGGCAATAACCGCCTTTTACCTCGATATTGCCTGTAATTATCGGCAGAAGCATTGTGCTTCTCTCGTTATATGAGCCGTAGAGGTGCTTTGCTGGGCCTCTATACGTGTAGGTAGTGGCTGGCTTTGTTGAGGCAAATTCAATAGCAATCCTCCTAATATCCTTTGCACGGACACCTGAATATTTTTCAGCCATTTCAGGAGTGAACTGTTTAAGGTATGCTGCGAGTTTATCTGCAGGGTAGTTTGTCCAGTCATTGATAAATTGTGTATCTGCCAGACCTTCCTGCATAATCACATTTGCCATTGCAAGGGCAACAATACCGTCTGTGCCAGGGAATAGGGGGAACCATTCATCTGAACGGCCTGCGGTATTCGAGAGCCGGACATCAAAGGTTACGAGCTTTGCCTTGTTCTCTGCCACACCCTCCGATATTCTCTGAGAATAAGGATTGTGGAAATAGGCTGCCTCCAGGATGTTGCTGCCGAAGTTAATAATATACTTAGTATTGGCAAAGTCAGGGGTTTCAATATCAGGCCCCCATGTTGGCTCCATGCCTATCTTTTTGCTGGATTCGCAGGTAGATGTGTGATTTACGCCCGTATTGGTTCCGAGCGTTTTCATAAACCTGCCTGTAGCGCCACCGCTCCTATCCCTTCCCCATTTGAACATAATCTCATTGGGATGGCCTTTACCCAAGACAGCCTTTATCCTGTCAGCAACTTCAGCAATTGCCTCATCCCAGGACACCCTCTTCCACTGTCCGCTTCCCCTTGGACCGGTCCTCCGTAAGGGATAGAGAATCCTATCTGGGTCATACACATGCCACATCCCTACATTGCCCTTTGCGCACAGTCTTCCTCTCGTAGAAACATGTTTTGGATTACCTTCAAGTTTTACAATTCTGCCATTTTCTACGAAGGCTAATCCGCCGTCTTCGATATTGCAAACAAGGCATGTATAAGGGACAGATGTCCTCTCTGCAAGGGTTTCAGCAGAAAAATCCCTGCCTCCTAATTCTGTTTCCATGGCCTTTAATACACTCGGCGCAACGGCAAGGGCTGCGCCCGATGCTGCGCCAAGTTTTAAAAAACCGCGTCTTGATATTTCAGGCATAGTTAAAACCTCCTTTCGTCTTAGTAAACCTGCTGGATTAACTGCCCTGATAAGAGTATGATATGTCTCAAGCTATATGAGGCCAGTATTATCAGTGCAGATGCTATAGCAATACCGTTTGTGCTGGCTCCGAATCGCGGGGCTAAGAGTATGCCCAAAGGTATAAATGTGCCGAGCAGCCAGCTAATTCCCCAATAAAGGAAACCATAGTTTGCATATATTAAGGTTAGCGTGTAATGTTCCTCCTCGCCTCCATATGCAAGCACCACAGATTGTGCGAGGAGCATGACAAAGGTAGCTGTTGCAGAAAATAAAAGTATATTTCTTAATCCTTCCAGCAGCTCCTTGCTGAGCGCATCTTTATTTATAAAATAGGCTATCAGGCTTACCAGCCCTACCCCGGATGATAAAGAAAGGATCAAAAAGAGCGGCGATATAACTGCACTATGCCAAACAGGTCTGCCAGGATGAACTGCCAAATCAAATCCAGTGTATATAGGAAGACCAATGGCAAAGAGACCGCCTATGGTGCCAAAGAGCTTCACGAGCGGGTTTTGCGTATAGAGTGCCCATCCATATAGTATGCTGAACAACCCCATGCCCATAAGAAGGAGCGTCCCCCACATTAGCGGCGAAGACATGTGCCAATAATTAGGAAAAAATAGATAGATAAATCTTCCGGGTGTTGTTAGGTCAAATATAAGTATGGGGCCCGTTATCAGAAGGAGTATAAAAGAGATTACCCATGAAGTTTTACTCAGAGGCATATACTTTCCTTCTCCTGGACATACATGAGGAAGCATTGATAAGATAAATGCGCCTGCGCTCATGCCTATCAGGAAAAAATAAAGGGCATAGGAAGCTCCCCAGGGTATTACATGAAAAACAGTAGAACTAACAATAGATTCCATAATTTCACCTCCCCACATAGTTTTCAAAGTGTTCTTGATGGTCTTTTAAATCTTCTTTTTGCTGAGCGCTCAGATTCTTAAATACTTTTGCAGGTTCGAGGCCAGACCTATTTGCAAGGATATAATACACCTGAGGCTTAGTGCCCTTTTCAGGTTTTAAGACTACTGTTGGATTAGTGTCAATAAGCTTTCTAACTTCCGACTTCGGATCATTAATATCTCCGAAAATCCTTACCCTGCCGATACAGGTCTGGGCACAGGCTGGCACGAGCCCTTGCGTTACCCTGTGGAAGCAGAATGTGCATTTGTCAACCACCTTTGTTGGAAGATTTGGATTGCTCCGCTTTGCAGGAAGGATGTGTCGCGCATTGTAGGGACATGCAACCATACACGTCCTGCATCCAATGCATCTTTCGTAACGTTGAAGCACAAAACCGTCTTCATGTTTGTAAGTTGCCTGAACAGGACAGGCCTTGACACAAGGCGGGTCATCGCAGTGGTTGCAGAGTCTTGATAGGAATTGCCTTCGGACATTCGGGTATGTGCCATACTCCTCGTATTGAACCCATGTCCTCCATACACCGAGTGGAACTTCAAACTCAGCCTTGTCAGCGAGCACACAGGCCATGCACCCTATGCACCGCCTTAAATCAATTACCATTGCATACCGTTTTTTGCCAAGCACGCCCAGGGAAGGTGGTGCCTGCAAACCAAAAGAACGTTCAGACATATTGACCTCCTTTCCTTACATAAGGATATTCTTTATTACAAATGTATGCTAAGTAAAGCATGGCTTTTTGTATTGTCAAGGGCTGTATATGAAAATTTTTTTAAGGCCCATAGAAAGAATGACAGCCTTTCCTTACCATAAGGTCTTTTGACAATCGCATCGTAAGTAAAGCATGGTTTTCTGTGTTGTCAAGGGGTGGATTAACAATTTCTGTAAAGTCCATAGACATAAAGACTACCCTTCTTTGAATTAGGTATATTTATATCCACATCCCCTTATCGGGAGGAGTCATGTCTGAGCAGAGGTGCTATAAACAGCAGAGCGAATCCGCTATGCATATTCTTATATACGAATATACGAATATTGTCAAGTGAAATCTTTCTCTCGTGAATGGCAGCGCAGGTGATAGCATAAATATCCTCTTTCTGTGTTCTATGCTTTAAATCTCTGCTGAAATATGTTAACAAGTTTACTGCATTTTTGGAGGAATCATGAAGCTTATAAAAGATTTTAATCCGTTAAATATCCTCAAGAGGGCCTTGCAACACGGTGGCGATTTTGCGGACATTTATATGGAGGAAACGTTTAATACCTCGATTATCTGCGAAGACAATAAGATCGAAAAGGTCGTCTCAGGAAGAGACCGGGGGATAGGTTTAAGGGTGATTTTTGACTTCAAGACCGCCTATGCGTATACAAACGATTTAACAGAAAAGGGGCTCCTGGAGTTAGCAGATACGGTGAGTAAGGCTGTAAAAGAGGGAGGGTCAGGAAAGGATATTGGTCTCGTTAAAAAAGAGATTGCCCCAGGCTTTTCTATAAAGGTCCCTCCTCAAAGCGTCGACCTGTTAGAAAAGGTCGAACTTGTGAAAAAGGCAAACACATTTGCAAGAGGTTTTGACAATCGGATCGGACAGGTCAAGGTGGTCTATGGTGATGGATTCAGGCAGATGGTTGTTGTAAATTCCTATGGCCAATGGGCTGAAGAAGACAGGATAGGGATTCTTTTTCTCGTTCAGGTTGTTGCAAGAGAGGGGGATGTGGTGCAGACAGGATACGAGCCTGTTGGCGGGGTTATGGGGTTGGAAATATTTGAAGAAACCCCGCCCGAGAAGGTTGCTGAGTTAGCCTCAAAAAGGGCTCTCCTTATGCTCAAGGCAAGAAAGGCCGAGGGAGGAAAGATGTCGGTAGTACTCTCTAACGAGGCAGGCGGCACCATGATACATGAGGCTGTTGGCCATGGCCTTGAGGCAGACCTGGCACAGCAGGGGCTTTCTGTCTATTCTGGGAAGATTGGTGAAAAGATAGCCTCTCCTTTGGTCACGGTAATAGACGATGCCACAATTCCCTATAGGCGCGGTTCCTTTTTCTTTGACGATGAAGGAACCCATGGACAAAAGACAATTCTTGTAGAAAATGGAGTTTTAAAAAATTATATGTATGATCGGCTTACAGCATTAAAGGATGGTGCGGTATCAACAGGGAATGGGAGACGTGAATCTTATCACCATAGGCCAATCCCGAGGATGACCAACACCATGATTGCCCCTGGCAAAACAAACCCTGAAGATATTATCAAATCGCTGGGAAATGGGCTTTTTGTAAAAAAGATGGGCGGGGGTCAGGTAAATACAGTAAATGGCGATTTTGTATTTGAGATTACAGAAGGTTATTTAATAGAAAAGGGAAAGATTGGAGAGCCAGTTAGAGGCGCTACGCTCACTGGAAACGGGCCACAGATATTGAAAAATATAGATATGGTAGGTTCTGACCTTGGTTTTGCAATAGGCACATGTGGTAAAGATGCCCAAGGCGTCCCTGTCTCAGATGCCCAGCCTACTTTGAGGATACCTGAAATAGTTATTGGAGGCGAGGTGAAATAAAAAGGTGTATTCTTCATTTAAAGAATACACCTTTTTATTTTCACTCTACGTTAAAGAAGGTTTTTTTCAATGACTCAAATCACTCTGCATTAATACTTGCTTCCTCAATAATCACATCATACTTATAGCCGAATCCAAAGTCCTTGTTGGTAGTTAAGGTCCCATTTATCAGGACAATTTTTCCAACCTGTGCGGTCTGGTTAGTGGTTACGGTTATGTCATTTGTGCCAGCGCTGCCGGTTCCATCTTGCAAATGAATCCAATTCTTTCCCATAATACCACTGCTAAACTTTACTACTTTGCCGCGGACATTAATCTTCGCGCCACTAAGTTCCTTCTGCTTCGAGAATAGTTCTTCTACAGTATATCCGCCTTTTGCCTTTTTTATCGAATCTTTTTCAGCTGCCTGTGCGATTTCTTGTACTCCCAAGGCAATGGAAATGAAGAAAAATGCTGTAACAATGCTCCTAAGGAATTTCATGGGTATCCTCCAATGATTTATTTCCCTATATCAGAGGGTCTTCGCTTGAGAGGCCTTTGTATGTGCTCAGCATCAGAGGATTGCACGTTATTGACTGGGGGATATGGCTTCTTTTAGGAATGCCCGCATCTACTGGGTTTGTGTGTGCGCTAATATATATCATATGCGGCTTGAATAAGCAAATACTTTCTATCGTCGTCCAACGGCGCAGATGGTTGAGTTAGGTATACGGAGACTGCCGTCCGGCAAAGTGTATTGCCGAAAGGCCTCTGCAATTGAATGACGGAATTCAGCCTTCCGAGCTTCTGGTTGTGAGGCGAGCATCGCAACGATTGGGGCAGGAACCTCGCTGATAAATTGAATGTATGCCTCTACAGACGCGAATTCTACAGGAAAGGTCAAGGCTTCTGAATGTATTTCCGTAAAGCCAGATTGTGTCATCTCCTTCTCCAGAACACCGCCTGCTAAACCAAATAGAGACGGAGCCCCCGAGGGTGCTTGCGGCATTTGAAAAACATTTTTTGCAATACTTAGTGGCAAGCTGAGGAATGGCACCTTTGATGCTTCATCCAAAACAGAGGTTGCAAACTTTCCGTGCTGAACTAACATTTGTCGTATTCGCGCTAATGTTGCCACAAGATTGGGTAGGAACATCAGCCCCCATCTGCAAAGGATGGAGTCAAAGCTTTTCTCAGGAAAATCCATAACCTCTGCGTCAACTACTCGAAACTCCAGATTTTTTAAACCCGACTGTGCCGCTCGGTCCTGCGCAATCGCAAGCATCTGATGAGATTGATCTGTAGCAACAACATGCCCGGCAGGACCAACAAGCTGCGAAACAGTGATTGCAGGCTCACCAATGCCTGTTGCAATATCCAGAACCTTATGTCCTGGCCGCACCCCTGCCATTTCAATCAAGCGATTACTAACGTGTTGCGCTCCCTTTTCGAATATTTTCCACCACTTCTTCCAGCTACTTGCAACCGCGTCCCACTGTCTTTGCTGTTCGGCCTTATACCGATCAGGGTCCGAGGATTTTGCACACATAGTCTTCACCTCCTCTTAAATAAAAATAATGTGATTCATCTATGCAACCCATTTTTTATGGGTTGCGATTACGGTCTACATCCCTTCAAGAACTCCTATATTTGCATCTGAGAATAGATACAAGAAGTTTGGTCTGGGATTTATAATGAGAGTGCTACCTGTACTGCTCCACAATCAAGCTCAGTTTGGTGGGCGGTACTGGATTCGAACCAGTGACTTCCACCGTGTGAAGGTGACACTCTACCGCTGAGTTAACCGCCCATTTTTTGGTGCAGATTTTAGAAAAATGTTATAGGAAAAAAGATAACGAAGTCAAGGAAAAAGCATTTCCAAAAATCAATGTCTATTTTTGGGCATTTCTTGTATCGAGCGTCTTCTCAACCTCGGCCTTACTCTCAACCTTTCCTCTTTTCCATAGGCACATATTTCTGATTCCGAAGACCTATGTATTTCTGGTCTGGCCTATATATCTTATTTGTTTTTAGCTGTTCAAGCCAATGTGCAAGCCATCCTGCGACACGGCCTATGGCAAATATAGGAGTAAACAGATCTGTGGGGATGCCGATCTCCTGAAGCACTATGCCTGAATAGAAGTCCACATTTGGATACAGTTTCTTCTTCGCCAGCTTTTCATTTACGACCTTTTCAACCTCTTCTGCTATCTCAAGCAGATTGCTCTGCCCTCGCTTATCTGCGTAGAGCTGATGCGCATATGTCTGCAAAAATGTTGCCCTCGGGTCTTTTGTCTTATAAACCCTGTGTCCAACTCCCATTATCTTTTCATGTTTTTCAAGCAACTTTTCGATATATGGACGCGCATTTTCTTTTGAGCCTATCTCTTTAAGCAAATATATAACCTTTTCATTTGCGCCTCCGTGCAATGGGCCGCTAAGTGTTCCTATAGCTGATGATATGACTGTATAAGGGTCTGCCAACGTTGAGCCTACTACCCTTGCGCTGAATGTAGATGCATTCATTGTATGGTCTGCGTGCAGAATGAACATCGCATCGAGTATCTTTTCCGTGAATGGGTCAGGGGCCCTCTCAAAAAGCATATAGTAAAAATTTGCAGCAAAAGACAACTCGTTATTTGGTGGGATAGGCGCATCGCCATGCCTTAATCGTTCACAGGCAGCAACTATTGTAGGCATCTTCGCAATAAGCCTTACAATTGACCAATAGCGGCTCTCTTCATCAAACACATTTCTTGCAGGGTAGTACATTCCCATAGCTGCCACAACTGACTGGAGATATTCCATGGGGTGGCCGTTTTCAGGGAGGAATTCCATCATCCGGAGTATCTTTACCTTTAGTCGGGTATGATAAGTTATATCGTTCCTAAATTTCTCAAATTCGGCTCGGGATGGGAGTTTGCCAAATAACAAAAGATAGGTGACTTCAAGGAAGGTGCTTTTTTCAGCGAGGACTTCAACAGGTATGCCGCGATATTCTAATATCCCCTTTTCACCATCAACATAGCTTATGGCAGATTCAGCAGCAGGGATGCCTGCAAGGCCTGGGACGACTTCCATGTGTCTTTCTTCCATAAGATGATAGAACCTCAACTGAAATTGTTCATAATATA
>MGQA01000059.1:0-13256 GCA_001797665.1 Deltaproteobacteria bacterium GWF2_42_12
AAGCGGAGAGCAGTCGGCAGTAAAGCCATTAAAGCCGACTAACCTGTTCCTTGCATCCCAGGTATATGTTTCAGCGCCGCATAAGTAGCGCATAAAGGGGATTTATTTTCTTTGTCCCGTTGCGCAAGGTCATTTTACTAAAGCTATCTCTTATGTCAATAAACCATTTATAAATATGTCCCCTTTATCTCCTTAAAGTAGCCCGTCCCCTTTTTCCCGTCCGCTCTACGTTTACCATTCCTCTTTTTTGTGTAATCTATCTCATAATCGTCAACAGAATAGGAAAAAATATTAATAATAGCAATGCGATGAGCAAACTTCTTACAATTGTGAGATCGCAGAATGATGACACAAGAAATACCCAAAGCCCAAAAGTCCATATATAAAATGGTTCTAAAACATATGCGGTCATACTAAATATGAATGGCATAGTTATGTCTAAGTCATTTGGAAACAGTGTTGCTACGCTTATGATAAAATGATTGTTTCCACTATTCGTTGTTCTGTTTAAATATGGAAATAAGGCCCTCATTAAATGCTCTATAAGAATCGGGATATCAGAAAATGCCAGCCCAGATAGGAAGGTTAGATAACCAATAGTCCGGCTGTAATAACGGGATACAGCATATAAAATAGCAGCCAGAAATGCCGTGAGCCCTCCAAATAATATAGAAAGAAAGGCTGCACCTATAACAAACGAAAACACCGACAACTCTTTAGTGGTTTGTACACTTGAGAAGAAGATGATAAGGATCGCCATCAACGGGTAAATGAACAACACCCATAAACGTGGTCTTTGCCTTATTTCTCCCATTGCCGCACGAGGAGAAATAATTACTTGAGCAATCAGATGTAGCACTTCTCGCAAGGACATTATCCTCCTATAGTCATATACTTCTCATCTATCCACACATCCACCACACTTATCGCGTCTTCCCACTCTGCAATGCTTACTAAAACATTCAGCCTTACTTGCAATGGAAGCCGCACAACGATAACAAGCATTCCGATTTTTACCTTTGGACATAGCGCAGTTAGTGCAATCCATCATAGCATTTGGGCTTCCGAGTGGACTTCCTAAGCATCCCAATAGAGCTGACCAATTGCATTCCACACAAGGGCCGACTGTCGGGTTTTCATGCTCAGGATCACCGGGCCAAGAGCCTGGATCTCCTGGATGAATAATGTTTATACTTCCATCGGGATTATGAGTATGGGCGATGGGTTGCCCTGTCCGTGGGTCAGTCATCCAGTGTAAACCAAATGGATCCGTTCTATTCACCGGCCCATTCCCCACCCTCACATAAAAGTTTATATCGCCTCCAGCCAGCTTTATCGGGTCTTCACTTATGTATCGTTGCAATTCAAAACTATAATATCTATTACGCTCAAATAATAGGCCAGTACCATCGTTCTCCCTCCCTGCAAACTGGAATGGATTGTCTGATGCCTCGCCTGAAACTGTTACATTACCGAATGGGTCGTATGTGTATTGTGTCTTGATAACGCCGGTCTCGTCAGTCAAGGCAATCACACTTCCCAACGCATCTGTCTGATAATACCTAACAGTTCCATCTGTTTTTATCCTCGCCAAAGGCTCATCTATATTTAAGGTTCTGATGTAGTTCGTGGCTAACCCTCCCTGGATCTCCTGGGTAATATCCCATCCATCATACACATATTGTGTTGTAACACCATTGATTGTCTTCTCAATCCTTCTGCCAAGGGCATCGTACTTAAAGGAGGCAGTAAGCGGAGAGCAGTCGGCAGTAAAGCCATTAAAGCCGACTAACCTGTTCCTTGCATCCCAGGTATATGTTTCAGCGCCGCATAAGGGATTTGTAACTCCATCCCCTAATGGCTGGCTTGCATCCCTTGTGAACTGTGTCCTGTTGAGTGGGAAAAGTGGAGGGAAAAGTGGGGTCAAATCTTTTAATTTGACATTTCATCCAACCGCTCCACTATTTTCTTAAATGCCTTGCTCAATTTTAAATCCTTTTCTATTTTTGGTTTTAATCTCTTCCGATTCTGACTCACCGTGGAGTAGTCTACGCCAAACACCTTCCCTATATCCTCCTGATTATTGTTTGTATATCTATATGCCATCTCCATAGCAATCTGCCTCATCTCTCTGCCTGACTTGGAAATGAGCGCTTCCTTTTTTATGTGAAAACAGTCTCCAACCTCTCTGATAATATCTTCTATAGTCAGCGTTTTTTTAAGTGTTCTCAGTGCAGGGATTTCTCGCATCTTTGTTTCTTCCTTGAGGTATCTTTTCAATTTATCAACAAACCCTTCACTTCCGAGTATTATCTGGCTTTTTATTTCTTTAAAAGGACTATCCAATGTGGTGTTTAGCCCTTCTATCATGTATTCTTTGTAAGCCTGGGGATTGGCAAAGTAGCCCATCGTCTTATCGTATTTAATCCAGGCTGCTCGTTTCTTTTTCTCTATACAACCGGGTAGGGTGCTCCATTGATATTCTTTTAGATACTCCCACTTTTCTTCTGCTTTTTTATCTTCCCATTCTTTTGTTCTGACTGGATTGAGGTGTATATACCGGCTCAAAACCATAAGATAGGGGTCTTCTTCTATGAGGATCGCCTTGTATCTTCCTTGAAACAGATGCCCGCTTCGGCCATATTTTTTATTAAATCTGACGGTGTATGTTAGTCCAAAATGCCTCATAAATCTGCTGAGGTTTGCATTGGGTGTTTCTATTATCATGTGGTAATGATTGTCCATGAGGACATAGGATATAACCTCAACCCCTGCAAGCTCAGCGCTGTCTTTTAAGGTTGCAATAAACAGAGCCCTGTCTGAATCTTTCTTGAATATGGGGTTTCTTTCATTCCCTCTGCTCAGCACATGGTATAATGCGCCTGGAAATTCTATCCTTAATTGTCTTGCCATGTTGAATCTATAGCAAACAAATGGCTATTTGTCAAATCAAAAGATTTGACCCCCTTCCTGCCCTTTGACCCCCTTCCTGCCCTTTTACCCCCTGCATAGAGATAGATATATTTACAGTCATATACTTCCCTTCAGCGCTTTAGAACTTTGCTCTTTACCGCCACTGCCAATCTCGCGCAAAATATCTGCATATAAAGCTGCACGGTATTTTTTTATAAAACCAGCCGGCCTGTAGGTCATCTTCGCCTGCCTGAGCCCCTCATCTCCCAAATCCTGCTCCCTGTTTATGAATTTGTATTTTTCCGGAAGTATTGCGGCAAAGCTTTGATTCACAAACTGATACATCCCTTTGTAATCTCCGATTGCCTTCTCAAAGTGAATTACAAAACTCTCCCCTCCTCCAAGTTCTTCACCCAGCGTATAAGCTGCCGGTTTCTTATCCACATAGTAAATCCCGCCGCATAATTGCAGTTCTTCCATCTTTTCCAATGCCTCTTTTGCAGCTGCATAATCGCCGGGATTATCTCTGCTATCTCTCCATGTCTCCAATATTGCCAAGGCATCATTTTTATATTCTTCAAGAAGAGGTTTTCCTTCATATAAATATTTGCTGACAAAGACGTTGACAAGGTTTTTCTTTTTATGAAATTTAGCGCCTGTTAATTTCACCAATTCTTCTCTTAAGTATAGATAGTCAAAATTATTTCTGTCTTCCACAACAAAATATCCCATATCAGCAAGCTTAGATGCCTGTTTTTCAGAAACACATTTCATAGAGACAAACTTTTGAAAGAGCTCATCTAAAAAATCTTTTTCAGGCAATCCAAAGGGAAGCATAAAAAATGATTTGCCATTATCCCGACCTATAATAAGAAAAAGGCCGCTTTTTAATTGAGATATCTGATATTTGTGAGTATCTCTAAAAAGGTAGATGTTGGCAAAGGTAAACTCCGAAATTCCATCCTTCAGGCCTTGAAATAAAGGATGGAGTTCTGGGCGCAAATCAATGTGGACAGGAGAGAGTTCAGGATAGATAGGGATCATTATTTCCTAAAAATGTAGAATAAGAGGGTTAATATGATACTTATAACAATGGATGTGGTGAGCGGAAAATAAAAGGTAAAATTATCCCTTTTTATGTAGATATCTCCAGGTAATCGCCCCAACCATTTGAAATTTACGCCAAGGCTTAAAAGAACGCCAAGGGCAATTAAGAATAAGCCTGCTATTATCAAAAATCTGGCAAGAGAGGGTAATTCGGCCATAGATTCTAATCTTTTTTAGCAGAATCACGAAAAATTAGCAAGATTTGTCCCGAAAATACCTCAAATCCCCCCTTACCCCCTTCCCCGATAAAATCATTCGAGGACAAGTTTCTAAAGGGGGGACTTGCTTCCCCCTCTTGGGACAAGAGGGGATTGAGGGGAGTTAGCCTAATTTTCATCTCCTCCGCCAAAGGCGGGCTCGTGTGGATTTCATCTCTCAGTAAAGGCAAACAACTCATTCCTTGACCCTTTCTTGAAAAGATTATAAGCTCTTTTTATGCTGATAGAAACATGCAAAGCGAATCCAGTAGATGTCTTTCGCAAATTATATCATAGACCGTATTCTTTTTTTCTGGATAGCTGCGGTTTAAACAGATACTCGTATGTAGGCGCAGACCCTTTCGCACTAATCAAGGCACAAGGCAATAAGGTGGAAATTGTTCAGGACTCAATGATTAGGGTTTCGAATTTTGACATCTTCTCTGTATTGTCATCCATACTGACTGAATTTTATTCCCCAGCCTCCCGTGCAAAGGGGAGATTATTTCCCTTTCAGGGAGGCGCGGTTGGTTATTTTGGATATGAGCTAAAAAACCAATTGGAAGAACTGCCGCGAAAAAAGGCTGTCGCCCCAATTACCCCTGATTCTATATTCGGCCTTTATGATACAATTTTCACATATGACCACAAAACAAATAAAGGGTATATTTTTTCGTCAGGTTTGCCAGAGAAAAATCAAAGATTGCGGCAAGCAAGGGCAAAGGAGAGAATTCATCAGTTTTTAAAGGATATAAAGACAGGCTGCAGTGAAAAACTACCCCTCGCCCATCCCTCTCCTCTCATGGGAGAGGGTAAAGGTGTAGGGGCAGATTCTGGAATCCAGAATTTCAAATCCAATTTCACCAGGAGCGGTTATATACGCACAATTCAAAGTATTCAACGATATATCGCTGCTGGAGATATTTATCAGGCAAATTTATCTCAAAGGCTCTCTATAGATTTTCATGGTGACCCGCTCTTATTTTATTCGAAATTGAGAACGATAAACCCTGCCCAGTTTGGGGCATTTCTTAATAATGGCGATTTTCAGATTATATCCAATTCACCGGAAAGACTGCTAAAGGTCAGTAATGGCATTGCAGAAACAAGCCCTATAAAAGGCACAAGACCAAGGGGTAAAAACTTAAAAGAAGACCGGGCCTTAATTCAAGAACTCAGAACAAACGCGAAAGAACTTGCAGAGCATATAATGATTGTCGACTTAGAGAGAAATGACCTGGGGAAGGTTTGCGAATATGACTCAATAAAAGTACAACCTATGCATAAAATATATACTTATGCAACCCTTCATCATATGGTATCAACTGTGAGCGGGAAGTTAAGAGATGGAATAAACCCTTTAGACTGTGTAAAGGCAGTATTCCCTGGCGGCTCTGTAACAGGCGCGCCAAAGATACGGGCAATGGAAATCATAGAGAGGCTTGAGCCAACCCCACGCGGCCTGTACACAGGTGGGATTGGATATATAGATTTTTCTGAAAATATGGATATGGCAATGACAATAAGGACAGGGGTGCTCAAAGACAATCGCCTCTATTTGAGTGTTGGTGGTGGCATTGTCGCTGATTCTAATCCTGAAAAAGAATATGAAGAGACTATTTTAAAGGCAAGCGCATTTTTAAGGGCAATGGGGGTAGGGCAAAAAAACAGGCTGAGGTTAAGGTTAAGAAAATAAAGTAAAATCAACTTAACCTTAACCTCAGCCTTAACCTGTATCTACTTTATGAACAATATAGTTTTTCTCAATGGCCAATTTTTGCCATCAAACAAAGCAACAGTTTCCATATTTGACAGGGGTTTTTTATATGGAGATGGACTGTTTGAAACACTGCGTTCATACAAGGGAAAGCCATTTGCATTAGGCCTTCATTTACAGCGTTTATGTGAAGGATGTCGAACAATCGGAATCCCTTTAAAACTCAATAAAAAGTATTTATTTCAATGCATTTATAAGCTCTTAAAATCAAACGGCCTGCTCAAAACTGACGCCTATATAAGGTTAACTGTTACACGAGGAGTGGATTATGGCAGCTTAGCGCCCTTTGCATTATCAAAACCAACTGTAGCAATTATAGTAAAACCACTGCATGAAAAGATAGGACAATATCAACAAAAGGGTATTCGGGCTATATTTTTAAATAACAGACGAAGTCTGCCTCATATTAAATCTTTAAACATTCTGCCGAATGTTACAGGAATGATGGAGGCGCACAAAAGAAAGACGCAGGAGGGAATATTTACAGACGGCAATAAAATACTGGAAGGCACAATTACAAATATCTTTATTTCAGATGGAAATGGTATAAAAACCCCACCTGTAAGTGACGGTATCTTGCCTGGTATTACAAGAAGGCTTGTAATAGAAATTGCCAAAAGAGAACGCATTAAAGTAACAGAGGCATCTTTAACTAAAGGAGAACTAAAAAGTTGTAGGGAGGCATTTCTCACGAATTCTATCATGGAGATAGCGCCGCTTGTAAAGATGGAGAATAAATTGATAGGAACTGGCCAGGTTGGCGCATTCACAAGAAGATTTCAACAGGAATATAAGCATATGCCATTAAAGCAGATTATTCCTTGACCCTTGACTAATTATATGTTTTTATTTACTCAAGGACACTCTGAAAAACTCTTTTTCTGTCATTCCCGAAGTTTTTATCGGGAATCCAGTTTCAGTAAAACCAAGAGGTTATGGATGCCCGACAGAGACATTCGGGCATGACAATTCGTAAAAGGGTAGTTTTTCAGAGTGTCCTCAAAAACATCGAAGACTATTTTGCGAAGCAAACTCCCATAAGCCAGAAGCTCACAAAGGGAGATGAAAATCTATCACCCCCCCTTTGTCCCCACCATCAAAAGGGAGGGGAGATTGCTTTAAGTTCCCTCTCCTCAGTGGGGAGAGGACAAATGTATCAAAAAAAGTGCGTTTGTATTAGTGTATTAGCATTTAAAGATTAAATAATATGCCTTCCTACTCAGAAAAAAATATCATGGAAGCCCGAAAATGTGAAGAATCCTTTGCCTCAGAACATGACCAGAGGATAAGACAACTTGCCACATTTAGCGAATTGGGCAAGGCATTAACATCCACCCTTGATTTAAAGGAAATCCTTAATATTGTTATGGAAAAGATAAGTGAGATGCTCCAGCCCAAGAACTGGTCGCTTCTTCTCGTTGATGAAGAAAAGAATGACCTTTACTTTGAAATCGTTGTAGGAGAAGGAGCAGATAAACTAAGGGATATTAGGCTTAAGGTAGGCGAAGGAATCGCTGGCTGGGTGGCGCGGGAAGGAGTTTCATTACTGGTTCCCGATGTCAATAAAGACCCTCGATTTTCTAAAAAAGGCGATGAATCCATCAAATTTGTGACTAAATCCATAGTATGCGTTCCTTTAAAGAGCAAGGGAAAATGTCTTGGTGTCATAGAACTTATTAATAAGATGTCTGAAGGAGAAAGTTTCAAAGAGGAAGACCTCCTTCTCCTTAATACACTTGCAGACTATACTGCTATTGCAATAGAAAATGCAAAGTTCTTCCAGAAGATTCAGGAATTAACCATTACAGACGACCTTACCAAACTCTATAATTCGCGATACCTCTATAGGTTTCTTGATTATGAAGTAGAAAGGGCAAGGCGCTACAAAAGCAAAGTTGCCATGGTATTTTTTGACCTCGATAAATTCAAAGACGTAAATGATATGCATGGTCACTTAAATGGGAGCAAGCTTCTTGCTGAGACAGGAAAACTTGTTACTGCGGCGCTGCGTAAAGTTGACATCGCATGCAGATACGGAGGCGATGAATTTGTAATAGTTATGCCGCAGACTGTTAAAGATGGCGCCTATCAATTTGCCGAAAAATTACGTTCAGCGATAAGCAACCACATCTTCTTGAAAGAAGAAGGTTTGAATCACCAAGTAACAGCAAGTTTTGGCGTTGCCGCTATACCTGAAGATGCGCATAATGCATTGGAACTTATTCGGGCTGCTGACCAGGCAATGTATCGCGTAAAGAATAAATCAAGAAACGCTGTTGAAATGGCATAACTTATTAAGGATTTCATAATTGAATTGAAAAATCTCCCCTCGCCCCTCTTTTCCAAAGAGGGGGATTCCTCCTTTTGTAAACTTGTCCTCGAATGATTTTATCGGGGAAGGGAGGTCAGGAGGGATTTTCTTACAATTATGTAAATCCTATTATTGGAAAGGATTAGAGAATTGACGAACTGGCGGTTAGGGAAATCCCATCTATAATTCTCCAATCTCTGATTCGCTAAAACCGGAGGAGAGATGAAAACTATTTTCATAATTACGCTTATATCAATAACCCTTCCATCCTGCGCCTCTTTTCAATCCACAAGAATTCAGGCAGAGGGCAACAAGATAACAAAAGAACAAATTGAAGAAATAAAACCCGCAGTGTCCACCAAAGAGAGCGTAATCAGCGCCTTCGGGAATCCAACAAAGACTGAAATAAAGCCTGATGGGACAGAGATGCTCATCTATGCCTATACAGAAAAAACCACTCCTACATATTTGGGAGGATTTATAGTCAACGAAAGGCAGAGTAAAACTTCGGTTACAACGCTTGAAATTACGATAAAAGACGGATTAGTTATATCGTACAATTATAAAAAAGAAGAGGAAAAGTAGAAACAGACTGCAAGTTATTAGTCTAAAAGACTTAGAGTGGATCGGGCTTCCATGCCGCCACGCTTAGCGTGACCCGGCAACAATGAGTAGGGCAATATTCCCAGCCTACTCGGTAGACTCTTAGAGAGTCTTTCTATGGAATACAGATTCCTGCCAAAAAAAGGAATTGCCCCTTTTGTAACAGGCCTCTTAAAAGACTTCAAGGTCTATGGCCCTGTAGAAAAAGACGGCTTTCCAATGTACGGCGAGATTACTTCGCCAAAAGATATTCATCTATCGCACGCACCCACGCACCTGTCTCCAAAACAATTTTTATTTCCTCCTAAAGAGACAATCTTAAGATTTAAAAATGGCGCAAAACCTGCTCTTGAACCTGTTATAGAAGCCCATAACCAGGCGCTCTTTGGCATACACTCCTGCGATATTCATGCAATCAAACTTCTTGACAGGGTCTTTAGCTATGGACCGCGCGATGTAAACTACCTTAAAAGAAGAGACAAGACCGTCATTATCGGCATTGACTGCGTCCCTGACAAATACTGCTTTTGCAAAAGCGTCAACACCATGACCGTTGATTCCGGGTTCGATCTGTTTTTACACGATGTTGGTTCAGGTTTCGTTGTCGAGGTCGGCACGCAAACCGGGAAAAATCTGCTTTACAAAAATGCAAAAACAAAAAAAGCAACTATGAAGGAAATTAAAAAGATTAAGGAAATAAGAGATAAAAAGGCAGAGATGTTTGTTACTAAACTCAATGCAGAGGCATCCACCCTCCCTCTTATCTATTCAGGCAGTTACAATAGCCCTGTCTGGGAAAAGATAGGGAAAATCTGTTACGGATGCGGCTCATGCAATAATGTCTGCCCAACCTGTTATTGCTTTGATGTAAGAGATGAGATTAAAACAAACCTAACCGAAGGTGAAAGATTCAGGGTATGGGATGCATGCACCTTAGAAGACTTTGCTAAGGTTGCGGGCGGTCATAACTTCAGGAAGACGCGGGCAGAAAGGCTCAGGCATAGGTTCAATAGAAAATTCCAGTATCTGGCAGACAAGTTTGGCGGGCTTTTCTGCGTTGGCTGCGGCAGGTGCATCAGGACTTGCCTTGTTAATATCAACATCGCTGAGGTAACGAATGAGCTCATTGAAGAGGCAAATAAAGACAGAAGTTAAGAAGATGAGAAGCATAGAAATGCAGAAGTTGAGAAGTTATGAAGATAAGAAGATGAGAAGAAACTCAACTTCTCAACCTCTCAACCTCTTAACTTCTGAAATTCCGGCCTCTCAGCCTCGCAACCTCTCAACCTCTATTTTTGATATTTCATCTCCTTACATTTCACGGCTTGCGAAGATAGAAAGGGTTGCACGGCTTACAGAAAAAGAAAGACTATTTACTATAGCCTTTGAAGATAAAAAAACCCTGGGCCATTCGCCTGGACAGTTTATCATGCTTTCTATTCCCGGATATGGCGAGGCGCCCATATCTGTGTCATCCACGCCGAATAAAAGAAATACCTTTGAGCTCTGCGTCAGGGCAGTTGGGAATCTGACAAATGCCTTGCATAATCTGACAAAGGGAGACAGGTTGTGGATACGGGGGCCTTACGGCAAGGGATTTCCTGTTGAAGAACTCAAGGGCAAAGACCTGCTCTTTATTGCAGGCGGCATAGGCCTTGTGCCAATGAGGTCTCTGATAAAAACTGTTCTGAGTGAGCGGCCATCTTACGGCAAAATCAAGCTGCTCTATGGTGTAAAAAGCCCTGACGAAATACTTTTTAAAGATGAATTATCAGAGTGGCAGCAAACAGCGAGTATGAATGTCAGCATCACAATTGACAAACCTTACCCTGAATGGAAAGGGAATACTGGCGTTGTCACAACACTCCTCCCTCCCCTCAAGATTGATGAAACAAAAACAGTTGTTATTGTTGTAGGCCCGCCTGTTATGTATAAATATGTAATCATGAGCCTCGGAGATAAGAGGATTGCAGGCCACGACATTTATCTATCGCTGGAGAGGAGAATGAAATGCGGGCTCGGTAAATGCGGCCACTGCCAGATAAACAGCATCTATGTATGCCAGGAAGGGCCGGTGTTCAGGCTGAGTGATATAAGGTATTTGCGAGAAGCTATATAACTACAGGGGCCAGGGGCTAGGGATTAGAGGTTAGAAAAAAACAATTTTTGAGCGTGAACATCAAATAAATTATCCAGAGGCACTCCCCCCTGTTCCCCTCGCCCCTTTGGGGAGAGGGTTAGAGCCTGTCACTGTATATCTTAAGCAGGGGGTGAGGGGTAAAACTTATGAAAAACAGACACAAACCAAAAGTCGCCTTCTTCTCCTTCACCTGCTGTGAAGGATGCCAGCTTCAGGTCCTTTCCTGCGAGGATGAGCTTCCCGATGTATTAAGCCTTGTTGACATTGTGAATTTCAGAGAGGCGATTGATGAAAAAAGAGATGACTATGATATTGCATTCATAGAAGGAAGCATCAGCCGACAACACGAAATAAACGAGATTAAAAAGATAAGGGAAAAGGCAAAGGTTGTTGTTGCGCTAGGCGCATGCTCTGCAACAGGCGGGCTCAATTGCCTTAAAAACAGATTTCCCATGGAAGAAGTCCAAAGAGTTGTTTATGGCGATAAGGCTAAAAAATATAAGCACCTTGACACAATACCCGCAAGGCCGATTGACGCTGTAATCCCTGTGGACTATTACATCCACGGCTGCCCCATAACAAAATCAGAATTCCTGTATGTCCTTAAATCACTTCTCTTGGGTAAAAAACCAGAGATTCCCAATTATCCTGTATGCGTTGACTGTAAGATGGAAGGAAATATCTGCGTGTTTGAAAAAGGCATGACCTGTGTCGGCCCTGTTACAAGGGCAGGCTGCTCTGCAATATGCGTTACCTACGGCTGCATCTGCTGGGGCTGCAGAGGACTTATTGACAATCCTAACCTTGAAGCCCATGAAGAGACTTTGAAAAGATACGGACTGACCACAGAAGGGGTTTTGAGGAGTTTTGATTTGTATGGGGGGTGGCGATCCCGCTAAGCGGGACATAGCCACGCTAAGCGTGGGAGAAGCATGGGGAAAAGAAGTAGTGAAAAAATCACCTTTTTCGTCGCAATTCTCAGAAAGAGATGACAATATGAAAAAATTGGCTCAAATAGTCGCCTTCCTTGTAATAAGCATTACAGCTTCCTATGCCGTGGCAAATGATAAAAATGACTCTATCTGCGTTTCATTCGGAGAAGAGTTCACCATAAGAGAAAATCAAACTGCATTTTTCAAGGATACAAAAACTGCTCTTCATGTAAAAAGGTTTTCCAAAGGAGTTTGCGCAATACCCGGCTCCAATTGTGGTAGCGGATGGCGACCGCCAAGTGTTCAATACGATATTTCATTCGGGGGACAGATATTGGACTTAGATTCGCGCAAGGGGATAAAAAGAGACAAGGAGCAGGTTTTCGATGTTAAGGTAAAGGAGAGCGATTACAATACCTATGCTGTTATGAGTGTGGATAGGCTACTTGACGTCTGCGAAAAAGAAAACAGCCCTTATTGCTGGGAGGAGTTGGCCTGGGCGACGAAAGATTCTATTTTCTGTGACAGAATTACTGAAAAGTGGCGCGCTATGCAATATAAGCAAAACATTTCTCAAATCATGAAAAATCAGGATGACAAGAACTAACAGAGGAAAATTAGGAAAAGTGGAAAAATAGGGACAGGATACCCTTAAATAAGGATTATGCCCGCAACGGCATATAACAAAGTACATAAGTTTAACACTCGAACCCCGAAGTTTCAGAACTTCTCAAGCACTCGAACCGTTATTGCATCTAAAGTATCAAGGAAGGAGTGATTAATATGAAGATAGTGCAAGGTATTTTAGGAGGTTTTGCTTTTGGAATTATTGGAGAGATTTTTGGTTGGCTTATCTATGGCATATTGTTCATGAGGTGGTCTTTGGAGGCAGAGCAACTCTGGAGACCAATGGAAAGTTTACAATGGCGTATTGGAATGCCATTAGCAGATATTTTTAGCGGCATGATGGTTGCATTAGTGTATGCTATTTTATACAAAGGTATCCCTGGCGTTGGAATTAAAAAGGGTTTAGTTTTTGGGTTACTGCTCTGGCTGATAACCAGATTTGCTGGTGAACTCTTCTATTATGCCATGAGCCCCATTCCGTTTATGTTGGTAATTGCAGGCTGGCTGCACGGTCTCATTGTCGGAACTTTAGGTGGAATTACTATTGCTGCTATTTACGGGAAAAGTTTGGAAGATAAATAAGGGGTTGGGACAGACACCTTAAATAAGGGTTATGCCAGCAACTACAGATAACATCATGCTTGAGGTC
>MGQA01000059.1:13300-36578 GCA_001797665.1 Deltaproteobacteria bacterium GWF2_42_12
GAGATAACACATGAATTGGAGAGAAAGTATAACAGTAGATCCACTTGTATGTCATGGAAAAGCTTGTATTAAAGGAACTCGTATAATGGTATCTGTTATATTAGACAATTTGGCAGAGGGTGTCAGCGAAGAAGAAATTTTAAAAAGCTATCCATCACTGCGCTTTGAAGACATTAAGGCAGCTATAGCTTATGCAGCCGAACTATCTCGTGAAAGATTAGTATCTGTAACAGCATAGATGTTTATGCAGTTTAAAATAGATGAAAATCTGCCTGTTGAGGTTGCAGAACTGCTTGTTAATGATGGACATGATACAAAAACCGTAAATGAGCAACAATTGCAAGGCGTAAAGGATCCCGTTCTTATAGATGTATGCAAGAGGGAAAGTCGTATTCCGATTACTTTGGATACAGATTTCTCAGACATCAGAGCATATCCACCGCAGGAGTTTTCAGGGATTATTGTTTTAAGAGTTGGCAGCCAATCTAAAACACATATCATAGGAGTCTTCAATCGCATTCTGTCTCTTATAGACAGCGAACCACTAAAAGAGCATCTATGGATTGTAGAAGAATCAAGAATACGCATTCGCGGCAAAGATAAAGAATAATGAAAAAAGACGTCAAAATAAATATCCACCACATCACCCGCGTTGAAGGCCACGGGAATGTTGTCATTGATATTAAAAAAGGTCTTATAAAAGAGCTAAAGCTTGAGATTGTGGAGTCCCCACGTTTTTTTGAGGCAATGCTCAGGGGCAGGAAATATGACGAGGCGCAGCATATCATGTCAAGGATATGCGGCATTTGTGCTGTAAGCCATACATCAGCTTCTTTAAAGGCAATTGAAGATGCAATGAGCATAAAAATTTCGAGGCAGGCCACCTTGCTGCGAAAGCTTGCATTTCACGGCGAAATGCTGCAAAGCCACATCCTTCACCTGTATTTCCTTGTGCTGCCGGATTTTTTTCGTGTTGGAAGCATTGTGCCTCTGGCAGAAACTCAGCCTGATGCTGTAAGGCGCGGATTAAGGCTAAAAAAGCTTGCCAATGAGATATGCTATACTATTGCAGGACGTCATATACATCCCATAGCTCTCTTCCCCGGCGGTATTGCGTATACGCCAAAAGAGAGTGAGTTAAGGACATTAAGAAAAAGGCTTGAGGATTCTTTTGAGGATTTGGAGGCAACACTCGTGCTCTTCAAAACCTTTAAAACACCTGAATACTCAGAAAAGAGGGAATATCTATCGCTTAAAGAAGGTGGAGAATATGCGTTCTATGATGGAGATATGGCTTCAAGCTTAAGATACAGCGCAAAACCAAAGAACTATAGAAAGATTATCAAGGAAAGTATTGTCCCCCATTCTACTGCAAAGCATACAAGAACAACCCCCCCTTCCCCCCTTTCCAAAAGTGGGGATAAAAGGGGGGTTTACATGGTCGGTGCGCTTGCAAGGATATGTAATAATTTTAACCAACTCTCACGGAAAGCAAAAAAGGCAGCAGAAGAACTTGCGCTCACTCCCCTTTCCTGCAATCCATTTATGAACAATGCAGCTCAGCTTGTTGAATCATTCCACTGCACTGAGGATGCTATTAAACTAATTGATAAACTGCTGTCAAATGGCCTTAAAAAAGAGGAATTAACTCCCCCCAGCCCCCTCTTTAAAAAGAGGGGGGGAGGCACAGGCGTTGGCATTGTTGAGGCGCCAAGGGGGATACTGTTCCACGAATACACTATCAATAAAGACGGCATTGTGACCGATGCGAACTGCATTATTCCGACTGCACAGAACCTGAAAATGATAGAAGAAGATTTAAGAGGTTTTGTGCCCACAATCTTGAATAAGTCAAAGGATGAAATAGTGAGAAATATTGAAACCCTTGTCAGGGCGTATGATCCGTGTATTTCGTGCTCGACGCATATTATGAATGTGAGGTTTGTGTGATATGGAGCAAGGCAACCTTGTTGCCGTAAGAACTGCGACATGGTCGCCTCAGTCCAAATTATGGAGATTTTATGCCAAAAATTTTAATCATTGATGATGACGCGGATATAGTAGAGGCAACCAAGATAGTGCTTGAGAGCAAGGGCTACAAGGTCATATCTGCTAATGAAGGCGATGCTGGCTATAAAAAGGCTGAAACAGAAAGGCCTGACCTTATAATCCTTGATGTAATGATGAAGACAAAAGACCAGGGCTTTCAGGTGAGCTATAAATTGAAAAACCATCCAGAACTTTCAAAGATACCTATATTGATGCTTACCTCTGTTGGAAGAGAAACCGGTTTTAGATTCAATAAAGAGACTGATGAGGACTATCTGCCTGTTGAGGAATTTATTGAAAAACCTATAAAACCCAAAGAGTTAGTGGCAAGAGTTGAGAAACTCCTTAAAGCCAAACAAATGTGAATCAAATAACGCGATTAAGAGAAGAAGAGTTTTTTGAAAGGCTTGAGTGGTTTATCAATATAAGATGGGCTACGATTGTTTTTATTATCTTAGCAGCTCTTGTAGCCATAATTATATTTAAAGTCAGTCTCCCCATTATTCCTATCTATGCAATCACACTAATCATAATCATATATAACACTGGGTTTAAATTCTATTTAACACAGATAAAACATAAAACACTGCCAACAAATGCAAGAAAATTTGCGATTACGCAAAGTATACTCGACATAATAATTCTTACCATTCTAATCCACTTTACAGGCGGCTCAGAAAACCCTTTCGTATTTTATTTTATCTTCCATACCATTCTTACCAGTATGCTCCTTTCAAAAAGATACAGCTACATTCAGGCAGGTATTGTCTCAATTTTAGTAGTTGGACTCTTTGCGCTTGAATATCTTGAGATTGTGCCACACCACTCAATAAAAGGATTTATTAATATAGCCCTTTACAAAAATCTCACATATTTAGCGGCTGTTACATTTGTATTTATCTCTACTATCTTTATTGCGACTTTTTTTACCGTATCTATATCCGAACAGCTTAATCTTAAAGAAAAAGAACTTAAGGAGGCTAATTTAAAACTGCTGGAAAAAGACAGACTAAAGGACGAATATGTAAAGATGGTGAGTCATGACTTAAAATCTCCCCTCGCCTCTATCCTGAGTCTTTTAGAAACTGTAACTGGAGGATTTGCTGGCAGCATTGAAGAGAAACCAAAGGAGCTCTTGCAGAGAATTCAGAAGAAAGTGGAGTTCTTACATCATTATACGAAAGACCTTCTTGACCTCTCCAGAATAAGGGCTGAGCGAAGTCTCAATATTCAATCAATTAACATAAAAGATGTGATATATACTGCGGCTGAGATTGCATTGCCAAAAATCGGGGAAAAGGATATTCAATTAAATATTGATGTGCAAGACAATATTTCAAATATAGAAGCAGACAAAGAACTATTGACCTATGTGTTTTTAAACCTTATTGCCAATGCCTTTAAATATACGCCATCTGGTGGAAAGATACTGGTAAAGGCATCGCTAAAGAATGAACTGTTGATGATTGAGGTAAAAGATACGGGGATAGGCATACCCTCTGAGGATATACCGCATATTTTTGAAGAATTCTTCAGGGCAAGCAATGTAGCAAAAACTACCAAGGGGACAGGCCTCGGCCTGTCACTGGTAAAACATATTATCAAAAGGCACAGGGGTGATATCTCTGTTGAGAGTAAACTCGGAGAAGGGACAACATTCAGATTTACAATGCCAAGAAACCAATCAAGCTAAACATCAACCATCCAGATGGGTCATTACTTCTTGTTTCATGGGTTTAACTGTCCATATGCCGCTTAAATTATAACTACGGGAAATCCTTTTTCCTACAACCTTTGCCTCTTCTTCTGATGAATAAAATCCAACCCTGACCCTATACCACTGCCTGCCTTTCAAATTAAATTCTGTAATATAGGTGTTAAATTTACCCTGCTTTAATTTTTGCGCAATAGCCTGGGCCTCATCCATTGATGTAAAAGACGCTACATGAATCGCCCATGGTTTGTCTTGCGCCTTTTTTGCAGTGGGCTTAGGGGTTTCCTTTTTAGCCACTGCTTTTTTCTTTTCAGGAATAACTTCCTTAACAGGCGGCTTTGCCTCTTCCTTTTTTGCAACCTCTAACTTTGCTATCTCTGTCGGTTTTGCTGGCCCAGTTTGTGGCACAGAAGGTTGTCCTTGAGCTGGCATCTGGGCTGTCGGCGGAACCTGTGTTTGCGCTGGTGAAGACGGTGCTGCCTCTTTCTTTTCTTCAGATGGCGGAATATCTATTTTCATCCTCTTAACAACCCTCTCAGGTTGAGGTGTTGAAATAACGCCAATATCTTTGAAATATAAAAAGTATGCCGCAGAGCTTCCTCCCACTATTATAAGAACTATCAACAATATGATTGTCCTCTTATTCAAGGCTTCACCTCCTTAGAACTATTCTCATCGCCATACTTAACTATCCGTGGGGTAATAAATACCAGTAATTCTTCGCTATCAGCAACCTTACTGTTGGATTTAAAGAGCCAACCCAGTATAGGAATCTTAGAAAGAAAAGGAATAGCATTGGTATTATCTGAGGTGCTGCTCTTATAAAGGCCGCCTATGACTGTGGTTTCTCCATCCTTAACCAGAACAGAGGTAGTAGCCTTCTTCTCACTAATACCTGGTATCCCATCTACGCTCTTTGAAAAATCAGGGTCGCTTTTGCTGGCTGTAATATTCAAAAGGATAAATTCATCTGCTGATATCTGTGGAGTAACGGAAAGGTCTATCCCTGTCTTTATATCTTCAAGGCCTGTGCCTGATGTGGTAGTAGTCGTTGTCGTAGCGGTAGTTGTAGTGGTCTTAACCTTAAAATTAAGGCCGCTGTGAATAGTTGCCTCAACATTATTTAGGGTAGTTACCTTTGGCTGAGAAACTATTTTCAATTGACCGCTCCTCTCACCCGCTGATATACGCAGGTCTAAAAGCAAAGGATCTCCTAACAGCTTTCCAAATGAAAAGCCAATCGCACCCAATGCGCCGGCAGTTCCTGACGCTGGGATACTTACAGCATAATTGGGCTGTGCAGAAAACTGTCCCCCAGACCCTATAAAACCGCTTGGTGTTAATGTGCTTGGAGGGGCAGTGCTGCTGCTGCCAAATGTGCTGCCAAAGTAATCCTGACCTGATGAAAGATAGCCGCCTCCCCACTGCACCCCAAGGTCTCTGGCAAAACTGCTCTGAGCCTCTATAATCCTTGCCTCTATAACAACCTGCAAGGTCCTTGTATCAAGTGATTTAATGAGGACTCTGGCGTCTTCTAAATTTTTCTTAACATCTCTTAATATGAGGGAGTTTTTTCTTGTATCAGGCACTGCGCTACCCCTTTCGCTTAGAACGCCTTTTAGCTGCGTCACAACATCCCCTGCCTTAGCATAATTGAGCTGGATTATTTCCAGTATAATATCTTCCCCTATCTTTGCGATTTCCTCTCGTTTACCAATCCACAGGACATTGTTCTGTATGACATAATTAAGTCCATGCGCCTTGGTTATAATATCAAGCGCATCCTTTAATGTAATCTTATCAAAACTAAAGGTTGCCTTGCCTGTCACATCCTCACCTACGATGATGTTTAGATTATTCTGCTTAGCAAGCGCCCTTAACACATCCTTAACCTCTGCATCTTTGACCTCAATTGTAAAGGTAGTGGTATCTCCTTCAATTCGCGCCTTGATATTATTGTATGTCTCGGCCTCGATGGAAGGAACAGTAAACAGTGAACAGTAGGCAGTAAGCAGTAAAAGAAATTTTAGATTTACGATTTTAGATTTAAGATTTAAAATCGTAAATCGTAAATCGTAAATCGTAATTAGTTTATTGTGTCTTCTTAAAGCCATATGACTGTCCTACTATATTGCCTATCTCCAGTTTATACGAACCGCTGATGCCTCGGAGTATAACATACTGCTTTGTTATATCAATAATTTTCTGCCCCTCTACGCTATCACCAATATAAAGTATCTTGTTATTGATGATGACCGATGGTTTTTTTTCACTATAAATAATTGCGGTAAGTTTGAGGTCAGCTTCCATTGCAACTCCGGCCACAAGTGGAACAAAAGGGTCGCGTCCCCATGGTTCCTTCACAACCTTTTTAAGGGGCAGGATGCGGTTTAATTCCGACAGGGATTCTTTAATCGTTTCCTGAGCAAATGCGCTGCCAGTAAGCAGTAAGCAGTAAGCAGTAAGCAGTAAAAGAAATTTTAGATTTACGATTTTAGATTTAAGATTTAAAATCGTAAATTGTAAATCGTAAATCGTAATTGCCTTCTGCCTACTGTCTACTGCATACTGACTACTAATTACTGTAGTCATCACTTCGCTCCCAAAACATATGTACCCATAAAGAGTTGAATTGAGAGAAGGGGCTTGATATCCTCTTTTGAATCTATTCTAAAATTTTCAACTGTAACTATACGCTGCATATCCTCTATCTTCTCAAGATATTCGCCAAATGACTGAAATCTTGAGTGCATAGTCATTTGAAAAGGCAGTTTAAAATACTCGTCCTTGGTCTCCAGAGGCATCGGCTTGAGCGATGCAAACTTAATATCCCTCCTTATATCTCCTCCAACAAGGCCTTTTAAGATTGAAGATAGCTGCTTATCGGATGGAAGCTTGCTCTGCGTAATCATGTATTGCTCCTCCATTTCTTTGAGCTTTTCCATTGCCTCTTTAAGTCTCTCAGCAACCTCCTGTGTTGCCTTTGTCTCTGCGGAGATTCTATTTATCTCTGCCATTGTTTCTTTAATCTGAACATCTAATCTTTTAACCTCAGCAGAATTCTTTAAATATATATAGTTATAAAAGAAAAATGTAACAGCCAACACAGCCATCAACACGATAATCTCTTCTCTGTATTTAGTTATTTCTTTTATATCAAGCTTTGAGGCTATATCTCTGATATCCACTATTTTTTTGCCCCTTTTAAATCAGCAGTAATCTCAAAATCATAAAGATCCCTGCCGTTAAGCTCCCTTTTTTGTGTATAACTGAGAAGTATATTTCCAAAAAAACGAGAATTTTCCAGGGCGAAAACAAATTCTGCAATCCCTGAATTTGAAATCGCGGTTCCACTGAATTTAACACCCTTCCCAACCACGTTTGTCAGATCATAGGTTGACATACTGGTAAGCCACACCCCGTCAGGCACAGTGTGAGTAATATTTTTCAATATCTCTGACCAGTATATCCTGTTGTCAAGGATAGCGCTTATGACATTCAATCTTTTTCTAATCTCATTCTCTCTTTGCTGGGTAAGGGTTATCCGCTCTATAACCTCTCTATATCTGGCATTCTGGGCCATAAGTTCATCCTTTTCCTTTCTGATTGTTTCCATGGTATTCAATTTCCCTTTAACCCTGGTCTTCTGATAATAATAAACTGTCCCAAGGAGAATTACATACACAATCAAAAAACCAACGATAAGAGGTCTTCTCTGCCCAGCCTTTTTTTTGCTCCTTATCTCATCAGGAATTAGATTTATCCGCTCTATCATTCAAAAATCCTTATTGGCTGCACAGGCGGTAATATTCTTTTCTGTGCTGCCTACTGTCTCCTGTTATTAGAGGGCCAGACCAACCGCAACTGTCATGTCAGGCGCAAATTCTTTTATTCTCGATGGCTCAAACTTTTTAGGTTCTATCTTTATATTGCGCAATGGGTCATCTACAAAACATGGCACACCGAGGCTGTGAGTAAACATATCTTCAATACCTTTAAGCTTTGCCGTTCCGCCGCATAAGAATATCTTGCTTACACTCTCTTCCCTGAACTGGGCCTGATAATAGTCAAAGGATCGGTTTACTTCAGCCGCCAACCTCTCTAAGGCACCAAAAATTGCGGTAGTAATCAGTGTATCCTTTTCAGAACCTTGCAATACCCCGCATCGTATCTTCTCTTTCTCCGCCACCTCTTCAGTGCATGCAAGGTTTTCCATAACAATCATTGTCAATTCCTTGCCGCCTATTGCTATCTCTCTGGTAAACATAAGTTTTTTATCTTTAAAAATAGCAACAGTTGACTTTGAATTGCCTATATCAATCATTGAATAACTTACGCCTTTTTCCCATACATTATTATGATTAAAAGCTGCGAGCATTGCTATTGGAGTCACATCAATCGATGAGGGCTCCAATAACGCATCCTCAAAAATTTTAATGAGCTTTTCAATATCCCTCTTTCTCACCCCAAATGCAAGAATAGAATTTGCAAAATCTTCGCCTCTTTTAACCTCCCCTATTGTAGTATAATCACATACAAGCTCTTCTGCCGGAAAGGCCACATGCTTCCGCATCTCCCATCGAACAGCATCCTTCATATCTCTCTTAGGCATCCTGGGTAAAAAAAGATGCGCAATGGTCAAAGAACCGCCTGAAAACACCGTGATAACCTTTTTTGCCTTTATCCTGTTCGCATTAAAGACATTCTTTAAAATTTCACTTAATTTAGAGCTCTCCTCAGGAATTGCTATATGGTCGAGCCGCGAGTATGCAACCCTGCTAAGTGTTTTAGAGGCTCCTGCGCCTTTTATTTTAATCGCCTTAATAGCATAAGAACCTATATCAACTCCTGTGAGACTGCCTTTATCAAAAATAAACACGAGTCGTTTTCTCCTGTATTAGTTCAATCGCACTATTGCTCTACGGCAGCATAAGATTATCAGTATTTAGATAAAGCATTCTCTCTCTTATACTTCTTTCAATATCGTTAGACACCGGCTCGTTATTCTGTTTTGAATAAGATAAAAATTTTTCATAGTAAACTATCGCCTCGTCGAATTTTTTATCCTTCTCGAGCGCAACTGCCAAATTTAGATATGGAGCAGGATAATAAGGCGCAGCTGCGATAGCCTTTTTGAAATATTCCTTTGCAGCGATTGTATCTCCGTTGCTCTCCAGAAGCACGCCATAATTATTCAGCGCCTCTGGGTAATCTGTCTTGTATTTGAGGGCCTTTTTGTAATTTGCCTCAGCATTCTTACTGTCACCCAACTTTTTATAGGCCAACCCAGCGTTATTATACGCCTCAGCATATTCTGGAAAGACCTCAATTGAAGCAAGGAATTCACCCTTTGCAAGAGAATACTTGCCATGCTTGTAGAATTCCATACCCTTCAGGTTTCTATATTTTGCATCTTCAAAGCGTTTATTGTTGCTATCCTTTATTTCCTGATTTTCAACCATAGCCGACCTTCCCATCACTTCACCTTCCTTTTTAGATAGAGCAGCGCTTTTATTGCTTTTATTTTCTACTGCCCTGGTTTGAACCTGTGACGGTTTTTTTTTAAAAATAGCCTGCGTAATATTATTAAATCCAACCCTATAAATCGCAATCCAGCTGCCGACAATACCGACTAACAAGGAAAGCAATACTAAGATAACTTTAACATTAGAAGAAGAGCGGCTGATGTGGGCATCTCTTTTTCTGTCATTAATGTAAGGAGTAAATGCCGCTACTTCTCGCTCTGATTGCGCCTTTTTAAGCGCATCGTGTATTATGCTCATAATTATCTACCCTTTATCATCACCAACCGACTCTTTTAGCTTTATTAGTATCTCGCCTATCTTCTTCTCGCCATGCTTTATCACGATGGGATATTCTACCCCTTGCCTTTTTACCGAATATTTGACCCACAGGTCTTTGGCTGTATCAACTAAATAACCCCTGTCCTCGCCTGTATTCGCTGCCCTCTTTCCAACAAAGCCAAGCAAGTTTACGGATACCTCTTTATTCGATACACCATCAATAATAGCTTCAACTATCTTAAATTTGTCGCCTTTTGTAACTTCTAAAGTTTTACCATTTTCAATCGTATGCTCAACTCCGTTTAAAAGAATCACAAGCTCTTTAAATGTAGCTTCATTCTTAACAACATCCTCTTCAGGACTACTAATTATGTTCTTAGCCTCAGCCTGAGAAGTGTCTACCTCACCGCTATCTTGAGAAGCAGATGTCTTCTCAACCTGAATGTTAGACTCTAACTCTGCCTGCAAAAGAGCGCTTTCTTGAACCTTCACATCTTTTTTCTGCGCCGCAGAATAACCAGCAATATCGCTGGCAACCTGAGGAGTTGTATTTTCAGCAACTTCTTTAATAGCCGGCGTGGCTATAACCGTGGGAGCAATCCCTATTTTTGTACTATTCCACAACAATCCTAATGCTATAAAAACAATAATGGCAGACGCATAGATATATGGCGCATATTTCCCTTTACGCAATCTCTTTTTAGGTTGTATATCTGCATCTTTTTTTAAAGTTCCATCCTTATCTAATTCATCAATTGCCTTTTTCTGTATTTCATCATCTATCACCCTTGTGCCAGCCACAAATGCTGCTGTCAAAGCCCTATCACATACGAGATTTATGAGGCGGGGGATGCCAGAGCTTGCTTCATATATGGACTTTAATGCAGTAGACGTAAACTTTATGTGGCCTTTGCCCCCTGCAACCGTAAGACGTCGGAATATATATGCCTTTGTCTCCTCAAAATTTAAAGAACCCAGATGATATCGCACTACAATCCTCTGGTTTAATTGCCGAAGCTCCGGAAGCTTAAGCTTTTCCCTTAATTCTGGTTGACCAACTAAGATTATCTGCATAAGCTTTGTCTTTTCTGTTTCAAGGTTTGACAATAGCCTTACCATCTCTAATGCCTTAAGGCTGAGATTCTGGGCCTCGTCTATTATTACAGCTGAATTGCTTCCCTTTTTCGTCTGCTCAATAAGAAAAGAATTCAATGTGTCAATTTGCTTCTTTAAAGATGAGCTTTCCATTTTTAATCCAAAATCTTCATTTATTGTCTGGATAAGTTCAGCGTCAGATAAAAGTGGATTCAGGATGAGAGCGCTTTTTACCTTTGAATTGAATTTGTCAAGAAGCGCCCTGCAGAGTGTCGTCTTACCAGTACCTACCTCACCAGAGAGCATCAAAAAGCCTTTATGTTCTATGACGCCAAAAAAGAGCAAGTCTAACGCCTCCTGATGCTTCTTGCTGAGATACAAATATTTCGGGTCAGGAGTTATGCTAAAAGGATTTTCTTTTAGATAGAAAAATTTTTCATACATCATGGTTTAACCCTGCCTTTTTTAGCAGACTTTCCATCAAGTTCTTCCAAGGCCTTCTGATATGCAGATTTATGCTTAAAACCCTTTTTCAGGTATTTCCATATAAGGGCTATTTTTTTCACATCTACCTCACTATATTCTCTTGCCTCAAGATCGCCCATAGGGATGCGTTTAGGTGATATATACCCTTTTTGCTCAAGGTAATATAATTTATGCCTGGGAATACCAATCTGTTCCAATATCTGAGATGTCTTCATACTTATCTCCTAAATATACAGGCTTCGAGCATTGGAAATTAAGTCTATTAGATTTCTTAATAATCGCTATCTGCCTATCACTTATTGCGCATTTCCATGAAACTCTTTACCCCGACGTCCAAAATGTTATGGCCCGAAGACCAGGGATGCATAGTAAACCCCTTTAATAAATTAAATCAGGTCATCCGCCTGAGGCGGAGAAAAAACCTGCCTTTTAGGCATCATGTGGGGATTTACATTTAGTTTTAGCTTTAGTTTTAGCTTTAAATCTATTTTTCTACAGTTTATAGCCCAAAAGAAATATCCTGTCAAGCACTTTTTTACATGTTTCCAGTTTTGTCAGTGGTCAACAGGTTGACCGAAGATTGTCATTCTGAGGCGATAGCCGAAGAATCTCGTTTTATAACTCAGTGGAAAAATGAGATTCTTCACTCCGCTACGCTCCGTTCAGAATGACAAAAACGAATTCTCGGTCAACCTGTTGACACAGATTCCTATCAATGATAGTTTAAAACTATGGAAGGTATTGGAAGGTTATTCTTTGCAGCAAGTCTATTCTATCTGGCAGTTGGTACAGCTATGGGATTTGCTATGGCATTTCTTAGGGGCAAATGGACATTAAGGCTAATGCCTGCCCATGCGCACATAAATTTCTTTGGATGGATATCCATGCTCATATTCGGATTTGCCTACTCATATCTCCCTACATTTGCCGGCAAGACTCTCTACAGCGCTACCCTCCCCTATATCCATTTTATATGCAGCAATATTGGCCTCATCGGCATGGCAGGTATGTGGATTGGAAGCAGATTCCCAAATTCTCCAGTCTCACCCAAACTTGTCTGGCCATTCGGCGCTTTAGTGATACTATCTGTCTGGCTCTTTATCTTTAATATTGCAATGACCTTGTTTCAGTAATAATTCCCCTTCGTACATACTCACCAAGAAATATTCAATATGGTGTTATTTCTTAACTACCGAAACATTTACAGCATGCTGCCCTTTTGCACCATCAGGATAGGTTGTGCTGAATATATCTCCGATAAGCGATGCTGATTCCTGTATCTTTCCCGCCCGATCAATCCCACGAATCTTTATGGTATAGGATCTTTCCTTTACTGGTTTCCAATCAAAGCGCCATAAAGTCCAAGCCCATTTTGAGAGCGGGGGTTTTATTTCTGTTTCATTCCAGGTTCTGCCGTCATCAAGGGAAATCTGTACCCTGCTGATGCCGTGTCTGCCGGCAAAAGCAATGCCGCCGATAACATAATTACCAAGGGATATTCTCTTTTTATCCATGGGCATAAGTATCTGGGATTTAATCGGTATGATTGCCTCATCAGACCATCCTTTCTTTTCCCAGTATCCTTTATAAGTATAGTTTACCAGTTCTATCTTTGAAAGCCATTTTACATGCTTCATGCCATAGATACCGGGGACAATTGCCCGCACAGGATAGCCATGCACCTTAGGCAAAGGCTCTCCATTCATCCTGAATGCGAGAAATACATCTTCAGATAGAGAGAGGGAATAGGGTATGCTGTCACTATATCCATCGTCAGCGTAAAAGACAGTTTTAACAATACCCTTTTTCGGCACTGCACGTTCTATAATCTTCTTGAGAGTTACTCCATCCCACAGGGCATTACCGATCGAATCGCCGCCAACAGGATTGCCGATGCACTCCAGGGTGACAAACTCAGTCTTATCCTTCATTTCTTCAAGTTCTTTCATGGTAAGGATAAATGGCCTTTCCACAAGACCTTCTATTCTCAATCTGAATGTTTGTATGTTGACTTCCGGCACCGTTGAAGAATACGTTGTAATATAGAATTCCTCATTCGGTGTAATCTCCTTTGCTACGAAGCCCTTGAAATTCACCGTGCCTTTTGTAAGAATCTGATGCTTTTCTCCTTCTGTCGATGCCTCAGCATATTGGTATACATAGTCAAAGACATAGACGCCAAACCCAAGGCCTATTGTCCCGAAACCCATGCACTTAAGAAACTCTCTTCTATTCGTACCAGCCTTCATGAGTTACCTCCCCATGTACGGTCTATTGAGCATCACCTGGATACCTATAGACCTCAATAAAATCAATGTATGAGACTGAACCCTCGCCTGTATTATCTGAGTCATTCATAATCCCAATACTTGCAATTAGAGGGGGCTTAACCCCAAATGCCTTCTCATAATCCTGTAAGATATGAACTTCCTCCTGTTGCCATTTCCCAACATTCTGGCCCCCCATTTCCAGAAATAATATCATTGCCTTTTCTGTGTACGGACTCACTACGGATGTTTCTTTGTATTCCCTGTTCGCCCAGACATAATTAAGACTGCTCTGAGGCGGATATTTACCGTATAGTCTTTTACTCAATTCAAATTGTATTTTCTCAAAAAAAGAAGCCTTTTCCGGCTCATATTTGAACATGACATAGATACGGATAGGATAATCATCACCTGATTTTGTTCCTGGAGTCGCCTTTTGGTATACATTACTAATCTTCCATCTCCAGGCAATTCTTGGATACTCATACACATTAAACTCTTTTTTATATACAAGCCCTGATGCTGATGCATTACTTTCTGCCCTGAGATACCTTTCACCCCCTTTCAATTCTATGGTGTATGATGTGTGCTTCTTAATTTTTGGGAAATAAATGGCATCCCAGTTTTTCAAGTCATTAAAATCTTCACGAAATAGGGAGTGTCTACCTTCCTCAGCATAAACAGCGGTAATGATGGATATAGCCAACAAAAAGAAGGTTAAATAATTCCACATACAAATATAATTATAGCTGACTTTTATTTTATGTCTATCAGGATGGCCTTGAAGAGTTGTTTTGAATAAAAAAGATTAGTTGATTTCAGGTTACCATGAAATGAGCTTTAAGTTTCCTATCTCAGGAATGTCATCATCTTTTTCCTGAGGCCAGTAGGTTCTGAGATAATCGGCAGAAGAAAGGAAAATTTCTTCACCATCCGGAGATTGTTTTTTGTTGCGTGAAAAACTGTCGCTGAAGGCGAGGGAGATAAAGAGCGATGCGCTGCCAACCACGATACCAACAGAGATATATACGGTAACCCTTGTCTCAGCATAAATATTCCTGGGTAGGATAAAGACAAGACAAAGTAGTATTATTAATCGCCTCATAATAATCTATACATTATTTATAGGCGTCATTCCCGCATGTCTTTAGCGGGAATCCAGTAGCATCCAGTCTCTGGATGCCCGATTAAAGTCCTCGGGCATGACGGATAAAGGACAACGGTCTGTAAATACTAATATAAATGCATTAAATAAAGTGACACATACAAACGCAAGAAATGGCTTTAGACAAGCATGTCCCCGAACGTTTAAATCGGGGAGCGGACGACGAGGAAAACCGGAGGCATCCTCCCCCTTTATCCCCCTCTGGAGGGGGACAAGGGGAGGATGTCGAGGCTTGTCCCGAGCGTAAGCGAGGGAACTCGACAATGGGTCCAACCTTGCCCCTGAATGTTCCTATCAGGGGGCAGTATAAAGACATTTATTGCGTTTGTATTATTTTGAGACTGGCAATATAAAGATGCCGAGCACCTTTTTTTATCAAAATTTTCACCTCTCTAATTTTACCCTTTTTAATAATGCCGAATTGCTCACTACCGATAACGAAGACAAGGCCATTGCCGCGGCGGCAATGATAGGATTTAAAAGGCCGAGCGCAGCAATCGGTATTGCTGCTGAATTGTAAAAGAATGCCCAGAAAAGATTCTGCTTTACCTTTTTCATAGTTGCCCGTGAAAGCCTGATACCTGAAACCACATCACGCACATCGTCTTTAACAAGTATGATACCCCCTGTCTCTTTTGCAACATCGCTGCCGCTTCCTATGGCTATGCCGATATCTGCCTGCGCTAAGGCAGGCGCATCATTTATGCCGTCGCCCACCATAGCAACCACCCTCCCCTCTTTCTGAAGCTTTTTTATAACACCTGCCTTTTCCCCGGGAAGCACATTTGCAATGACCTTTTCTATGCCAAGCTGTTTTGCAATTGCATGTGCAGTCCTTTCATTATCACCGGTGAGCATGATGACATCAACGCCTTCTTCTTTAAGTCTTAAGACAGCCTCTCTTGAATTTTCTTTTAATGTATCTGCAACAGCAATGATGCCTAAAATCCCCTCCAACCCCCCTTTAGAAAAGGGGGGCGAAGGGGAGATTATAGCCAGTATCATAGCAGTCTTGCCCTGTTCTTCAAGCGATTTAAGTTCTTCCTCAATTGCAGAAATATCTATGCCAAAATCTTTCATCAGTTTTCTGTTACCAAACAAAATCTCCATCTCCTCTTGACCCTTGACCCCTGACCCCTGCTTACTGCTTGCAGGGGCAGGCCCTTGCCCCTTATATCTCACCTTTACCCCATGTCCTGGTATTGCTTCAAATTTTTCTGCATCAGGTATTTGAATATTCTTCATCTTTGCCATCTTGATAATAGCCTCGGCAAGCGGATGCTCTGAACCCTTCTCAGCAATTGCAGCAAGTTTTATGATTTCTTCTTCGCTGAGTTCGTGGGACAGTCCCCGACCCGCTGTCGCGGGTTCCCCGACGACTCCGCTTCGCTCCGTCCATAAATCTGGGACAGTCCCCCGAACTATATCCGTCACCACCGGCTCTCCCTTTGTCAATGTCCCTGTCTTGTCAAACACAACAGTTGTCAGCTTCTCTGCCCTCTCAAGATATTCCCCACCCCTGATTAAAATCCCTGCCTCTGCCCCTTTTCCCACACCAACCATGAGCGCTGCTGGTGTTGCAATGCCGAGGGCGCAAGGGCAGGCTATGATAAGGACTGCCACTGTTGCCAGTATTGCGGTAGGAATATTCCCGGCCGATGCCCAGCCTACAAATGAAAGAATAGCAACAGAGATGACTCCATAAGCAAAGTAGCCCGATGCCTTGTCAGCAATCCTCTGGATTGGCGCAGTTGATGCCTGCGCCTCCTCAACCATCTTGATAATTTGACTTAATGTTGTATCAGCGCCGACCATAGTCGCCTTAAATTTAAAACTCCCTGTCTTATTTATTGTTGCGCCAATAACTTTATCTCCAGCCTTTTTCTCAACAGGCATTGACTCGCCTGTTATCATCTTTTCATCAATAGAAGACTGTCCTTCAATAATAACGCCGTCGGTCGGAATCTTCTCACCCGGCCGCACAACAATAACCTCTCCCACCATCACAGATTCAGCAGGTATCTCCATCTCCTGACCGTTTCTTATCACCATTGCTGTCTGAGGCCGTAAATCCAGTAGTTTTCTTACAGCAGCAGAACTTCGCTTCTTTATTATCTCCTCCATATATTTCCCTAACAGCACAAATGCAATAATAACAGCAGACACTTCAAAATAGACGTCCCTTTCAGCTACTGGTACTGGTAGGATATCTGGTGCAAATGTAACAACAGTTGAATAGAAATATGCAACCAGGGTCCCCATTGCAATAAGAAAGTCCATATTTATCATTCTATTTTTTATTGCACGGTAGGCGCCAACATAGAATGTCCAGCCACCTATGAATTGAATGGGCGTAACAAGTATGAAAAGCCAGACGCCCCATGTAAAAAACGGAAGTGCCGGTATAGGAACCCATGTAACTGTTACAGCGCCTGCAGCAAGGCCTATGTAAATGCCTGCGCGAAGGATTGCGAGGAGAATAACGCCTGTTATTGCAACGCTTACCCTGCGCTTTAGATTCTTTAATTCCTGTTCAGGCGATACAAAGGTATGCAAGCAACTGTCACTGCAGAAATAATATGTCCTCCCATGCATCTCAGCCTTTAATGAGCGCTCCTTTTCAACCACCATCCCGCAGATAGGGTCTTTGGCCATGCCTTCTGTTGGGATGTGGGATGTGGGATGTGGGATGTGGGCTAAAGAAAGGGCTGCTTCCGGGTCTTTCTCAAACTTCTCTTTGCACCGTATGTTGCAGAAGTAATAGGTCTTGCCTTTGTAATTGTATGTTGCAGCAGCCTTCGATTCCTCAACAGCCATGCCGCATATGGGGTCTATTGCTGACATTAATATACTCCTCAAATCCCGATATAGAAAAACATATCGGGATTTAAACCGTCAATCCATCCCGAAATACTGCGAGTAAAAGATGGTCTTACGACCTCGGCCTTTTCTTTCGGGCGTCTTGATGGTTTCCCCAAAATCCTAAATCGGATTTTGGGTGCTCCTCTTTTTCATTTGTTAAATTAAGAATAGCAGTTAACATATAAACCTGCAAGGGAGGAATTGCTATTCTAAAATTATAGGTATCGAAAGTCCAAACCACCACATAGTTTCCCATCCCCTTGAGGCTGTGTCATACCCCCTTTTGTCATTGCGAGCGACCAAAGGGAGCGTGGCAATCTCTTGTTTTTCTATGGTTTGCAGATTGTTTCGGTCGTTTCACTCCCTCACAATGACATTATGACACAGCCTGCTTGTGGGAGGGGATTAAGGGGAGGGGTAATCCCTTTTGCTGCTTAATCCACCCTCATCCTACCAGTCTCCCATCACCCCACTAAGCGGGGTCAAGTGAGCGGGAAAATAATCTATGCAATGTCTCTTTTGAGTACTCGCACTATTTTCTTATTACTGCTAAAATAGAAAACATCTGCAATGACTCTAAGCGATAAATTACAAAACGCCTATGTCAGCAAATCCCTTTTTCTGAGAGGGCTTCAGTGCTACAAGTCTCTCTATCTGGATAGACGTCGCCCTGAATTAAGGGGTGAGATTTCATACGCGCAGGAAAAGCTTTTTGAACGTGGTAAAGAAGTGGGAACCTATGCTCAGATGCTCTTTCCATGTGGCATCATCATCCCGTATGAAGAGACACCTGTTTCAGAGCAGATTATCCGGACTACAGATGAAATTAAGAAAGGAACTCTTACCCTCTATGAGCCTGCATTCACCTACAATAATGTATTTGTTAAGGTCGATATTCTCAATAAGGGTAAAAAGGGATTTGGAATCTATGAGGTAAAAATGGCTGCTGAAATAAAGGATATCTATATATACGATGTGGCAGTTCAACACTATGTTTTAAAAGGCGCAGGACTCCCTATTTCAAAGGCAAATCTTGTTTACATAAATAATAAATATGTAAGAAATGGCGACATAGATGTGGATAAGCTTTTTATCATTGAGGATATCACAGAGATTATGGAAGAAAAGGAGGACTTTGTTGTAAAAGAGATAGAGAGTATGAGAGAGGTTTTGAAAGAAGATGATATACCTGACATTGATATCGGAAGGCACTGCCATAACCCCTATGATTGCGATTTTATAGGTTTCTGCTGGCAGCACATACACGAGGACTCTGTATTTGAACTCAAAGGCCGCGGCGCCAATGGATATGAGCTCTATAAGCAGGGCATCATACATCTAAAGGACGTGCCTCAGGAACTTTTATCCAATAACCAAAAAATCCAGGTAGAGTGCACACTTGAAAGGAAAGACTTTATCAATCAAAAGAAGGTAAAAGAATTTCTAAATTCCCTCTGGTATCCTTTATGCTTTCTTGATTTTGAGACCTTTTACAGTCCCATACCTCCATTCAATGGCACAAGGCCGTATCAGCAGATACCTTATCAGTATTCATTGTATCGCAAAGATAATGCAGATGCTGAATTTAGATATTATGAATACCTTTCTCAGCCAGGGATTGATCCAAGGAAAGAACTCATTGAAAAACTCCTTAAAGAGATTCCAGAAGACGCATGTGTGATCGTTTACAACAAATCATTTGAAATAGGCATATTGAAAAGTTTTAAAGATTGGTTCCCTGAATATAAGGAAAAGATAGATACCATTATCAATAATATCATAGACCTCATGTCCCCTTTTCAGAAAAAGGATATCTACCTTTGGCAGATGAGGGGTTCATATTCCATCAAGGCTGCACTTCCCCTGCTTGTGCCTGAATTGAGCTATAACAATATGGAGATTAAAGACGGAGAAATGGCAATGAATGCGTATTTCACCATGGCTAAATCCAAAGACCCTTCAGAGATAGAGAAAATCAGAAAGGCGCTTCTTGAATATTGCAAGCTCGATACCCTGGGGATGGTAAAGATGGTGGAGAGGATGAGGGGGTTTTAGGCTCTTATCTCCTCAATGGGTGAATTACCCGCCAGCTTACTGGCGGATAATTCACTATCCTTTATTACTTCTTGACAAGCATATCTATTCAGCATAATACATACAAAGGAGGTGATGTGTATGTGTGCAACATTAAACATACCCGATGACCTCGTTTCAGAGGTTCAGAAGGCCACTGGCCAAAAATCCAAGACAAAGGCCATTACCACTGCCATGAAGGAGTTTGTCAGACAGAAAAAGATAAAGCAGCTTATTGCCCTTAGGGGCAAGGTGCAGATAGACTATGATTGGAAAAAAGAAGAAGAACTTGAGATGAAGGCTCAGAAAGAGAGGGAAAAACTTCTTGAGCGAAAGAGATAGCGGCATACTTGCAGATACAAGCATCTGGATAGAGTTTTCAAGCCGCAATCCGCAGTCGGCAAAAAACTTGAAACCCTCATCATGAAGAATTCGGTATGGGTATGCGGAGTAGTGCTTTTTGAACTCGTGCAAGGGGTTAGAACAGAAGATGAAAAAACCAAGGTATTGGATGCCTTATCTAATCTATCCTATGTAGAGATGACAAAAGACCTCTGGCAGAAGGCAGAAGAACCCTCTGCATCCGTCAAGAAAAAAGGCTTGAATTTACCCTTATCCGACATATTCATAGCAGCATTAGCCATTGAACACAATCTCCAAATCTTCACCCTTGATAAACACTTTGAACAAATACCGACAGTAAAGATTTACAAGTTTTAAACACATCCACAACCCCGCGTCACCGCCCAACCGAAGGGAATGAATCAATTAGTGGTTCCTCTGCATTTTCATAAATTCTTTTAGGCAGATTGTATTCAATCTCTCTCATAACAATTCTTGCCTCAATATGTTTTGAATATTTAATTTGCATCGTTACCCCTTCCCACTCCACAATTGCAATCTCGTCGTCTGTCAAGCCGTAGAGTTCATAAACCATCTCATCAATCTGCCGTTCAAGGGCGGATGTGTCGGCGGTTGCCGCTGCACCGTCATTCCCGTGAAAACGGAAATCCATATCTTTCCCCTGATTGAAACCTTCAGGGGCATGCTTTTTGGCGGCGAGGATTTGAGCAATACGGGGGAGGAAAGATTGCAATTCATTATGTCTCCACAGGAATTTCTTCAGGCTTAAGCCAGACAATTTTGCCGTCACGCCAGACAACAATTGGATTTCCAGCCTGTTTATGGCGCACAAGAGCTTCCTGAACGGCTTTCTTTAAAGCGTTGTCTATAAGAGAGCCTTCTTTAAAAATCTCATCTATTGATTTTTCAGATTTTTTTTTCATGCTTTAATTGTCCCATAATCATATTCCATATTGCAATATCTTTTATATTATCAGATTCAGACCTGCTGCCTGAAGCTATCAAACGCGGACCCGCAGGCTCTGAATTGTCATAGACACGCCAGAAATCTGCCAAAGGTTTATATAGTCGGAAAAAGTTTTTAATGCCAGCATGGTATCGCCGCCTGATTGTTTTCTCAGGCACATCATGTCCACCCATGCGGACTCGCTCAGCAACACGAGCAATAGCAAATTCCTCATTTGGGAGCCATAGAAAAACCAGATGAAAGTCATAGCCTGTCTTACGCAGGTCAGTAATCCATGGAGCAAAAGTTCGACTCGCCAATGTTGTCTCAAAAGCAAAATCAATGCGTTTTTCTGCAAGATAATGTATGCGCTCAAGCATTACGCGTCCGGCATGAAAAACTGCGCCTTCAGGCTGAAATCCAGACAGGCCTTGAGCGATTATATCTGCATTTACAAACTCGGTAACCTTAAGTGTACCTTTCAGTAAGGAAGGAGCAGTTGTTGATTTCCCTGCGCCGTTTGGGCCTGCAATGACTATAAGATGCGGTCGTTTAGCCGTCATGATTATTATTTTTCCCCTCCACAATTGCAATCTCCTCATCTGTTAAACCGTAGAGGGCATCGACCATTTCGTCAATCTGTTTTTCGTATTCGCGGACTTTGGAAATGCGGGAAGCGTTCCTTTATTTTCTACATACACGCCAATTCCAGATGAAATCCCGGCTGGTTTACTATCAGCTTCTTTTTCGTTATAGAGGCAATCTTTGCCAATAATTCAATGCTGGGTAAGCGATTATCTTTTAACCCTTCAAGACGACCTATCATGGGCTGGCTTATACCCAAGGCATCTGCGAGTTCTGATTGTGAGAGTCCTGCATCTTCTCTGGCGATTTTAATTTGTCTGGCAATTGCAACCCTCAATCTGGCTTTAGCTAACAGGGTTTTGAATTCGCGGTCTTTTTTCCGCCTTTTAATAACATCTTCAAGAGAATTAATATCTTTTATGCGAGTATGGATTTTCATATAAATAACCTCCTTGTTTTTTACTTTCCGAGTATATCCTTCATGCGCCTGAGCGCAATTCCAATTTCATATAGAATATTCTGGTCTGCGAAATCTTAATCTCCCATAATTTGCCTTTAATCTGCCTCATGGATACCAACGGGGCTTGCAGTCCGTATTGTTTCATATCTTCCAAGACAGCATATATCATGGCGCTTTGCTCTTTTGGTAATTTATCTATATAATCGCTAACCTGTCTGAATAATTTAATTACCATAAATTCAATATAACCTAATGGTTATAAGGTGTCAATAAAAAATTGCGGAAAATTCATTACGTCCCGATTTTTTTATTGTGTGCAAGCATTACTGATTTACATTTTAAACTGGAGAGGCTTGCCATGTTTTGATGGATTTATAACGAAACGGTATGCTCGGCGGTTAGCATGACTTGACTTATTGTTTTCCCCTCCACAATCGCAATCTCCTGCAACATAATGCGCCTGTGGCGTTTCTCTATTGCAAGACAGAAGAAAAGTGCCTGTCCTGATTTTCATTCAATTTTTATTTTGCTTTTTGATTCATTTTATCTCTTTATCAAGCCTTCTCTTCCATACGCTGATTAAAGGTTGCAAGTCAAGATTGTCTGCACTTGAAAGGGCAGCAAGATATTCTGTCCTTCCCTGCCTATCCTTTTCATCAGGAACCAACTGCACAGGCGGTAAATTAAGTCTGTAAAGAAGCGTAAATAGAAGCATCCTTGCAACCCTGCCGTTAAAATCAAGAAAGGGATGAATGTTTAAGAAACGTCCTTCGGCAAAAGCAAGGGTTTCAAGAAGAATATCGCTAAGAGGAGGCTTTGGGCCAACAAGAGACAATCTATATTCCAAATCCTCGCAGTATTGTTTTATCAGGACAGGAACCTCAAAATAGTGAGGGGGATTATATTTGCCGACAACGACATCTCTATCCCTGTATCTGCCTGCCCATGATGGGAAAAGCCCTCCAAAGGCATCTTTATGAAGTTTGCAGATAAGCTCAGGGGTTATTATTAATTCAGTTGGTTTGCAATCAATGATTTCTGCCATAACCCGCTCCACACCCTTTGCAAGATATGGAGCAAGTTCAGCATAAGATTTAATGCCAAGGCTGGATTCTAAGAACCGTGTGGTTGAAGAGTACTCTTCAGTAGTGTCTTCAGATACTCTTTCAACATTTTCAGGCTTACCTTTTCTCCTTCGAAGGCCATAGAGGAACTTACCTGTTCTGGAATGCTTTCCAGATACCTTTTTCTTCTTTCTTCCTGCGTTAGGGTCGTTCTCCAACGCTCCACCATATTTTTTTGAGTTCTTTGCTTTTTCATTTGTTTTTCCTTTTTGATTATCTTGGTTAAAATTTACCATATAATCCTTATAAAATGCAACCGTCTCTAACACTGATTAGCACATTGCG
>MGQA01000060.1:0-27708 GCA_001797665.1 Deltaproteobacteria bacterium GWF2_42_12
TGGGAAAACGGATGTCAGTCCAGCGGCGCTGGCGAAGGCACTTGCGGTCTGACCGCAGGTCGCGCTGACCTTGACTACAGCGCTTATGCAATTGATGCTGATGCAAGCATTAATCTTGGTCAGGCAACAGTAGGCGTTGTTGTTGGTCTCGGTAGCGGCGATGACAGCTCTCAGGATACAGAGAGAAATGACTTTACAGCAGTTGCAGGCGCATATGGCGTTCAGCTTGGCCAAAGGCCGGCCATATTCTTTGACAGCGGTGAGGTCTCCAATGGAGGCGCAACCCTTGATGAGACTTATGCAGATGGCACAAAAAATACTATTGACAGGTCAACACTTGGCAATATTAGATTTGCCGAGATATACGGCTCTTTCAAGGCATCAGATGAGCTGACAGTAAGCGGCCTTGCAGCCATGTTCTGGCGTTCAGAGGATGGCGAGAAAACAGGCGCAACGACTTCCACTTCATGGGATAGTGAACTCGGAACAGAGGTAGACCTGACTGCTGTCTATAAGCTCTATAAGGAGCTTGCGCTGGTTGCGCAGGCAGCGTGGTTCCTCCCTGGGGAAGGTATCCTTACCAATAAGAGCCAGGCTGGAAATCATGCAGCTAACAGCTATGCAACTGATGATGCAGTAAGCGAGTACTTTGCAAAGATTCAGTATGACTTTTAACTAATTCACCCTCCCCTTTGTCCCCTCCCGTCAAGGGAGGGGAGATAAAATTTCCCTCTCCCCTTGCGGGAGAGGGTAGGGTGAGGGGAAAAGTTCTCAAAAAAAGGGCGGGCATAAAACCCCGCCCTTTTTTATTTGTTTGGATTGAAGATTCATATTGATTTGCGTTGACAACTTTTTTGTGTGGTGTTATGTTTACATTATGAAGAAATACGAGAATCTTGCGAAGGCAATTTATGATATTGGGAAGTATACCTTTACAGCATTAGTAGTGGGGCAATTCATTTCTTAAAAATTTAACTGGGTATTTATGGGCGCTGGGTCTATATTTTCAATATTGGCTTTTTGGCTCGCTATAAAAATAGAGCGGATAAAGGAGGAAGGCAATGGATAATATGACAATTAGCGCAATTATCCTCTTTGGAGGCGGTATTATTGCATTGTTAGTCCTATATTTATATATTAAGGGACAAGAGCAGAAAAAACACAGGCATTGATAATCACTCTATTTTTACATTGCCGCCTGATGAATAGGAGGTGTTATATATGGATCCGCTATACATTCTGCTTGCCGGTATTATCATAATAGCCTTGGTATTCCTTATTATTTTTAAGATTGAGGATTACAAGGAAAAACAGCATCCAAAACATCCTTGATATGCCCTCCTCTGGTTCAATCTTCTTGGTGTATTTTTTACAATAGTTACTTTGGTCATTGCTCTCATTATGAAGAAGGAGGGAGATTGATATGGATATTCTTGGATATACTTTCTTGGGTCTTTCAATTGCTGTAATAGCTTTTTACCTCTTTGTTCGCTACACAGAAAAACACCATCCGAAACACCACTGACCTTTTGCAGCAAGGAGGGTGGGCTCTGCCAAAGGATTGAGTTACAGATGTAACTCAAGGTGTAGGGGAAGGGCGCCTGTCCCCGAATAGCTTCTATCGGGGATGTCCCCTCCCAACGGGAGACCACAAGGGTCTCCCCTACATAGAAGATACCGTAGGGTGGGCTCTGCCCACCAATGCTTTCAAAAAAGGGCGGGGTTTAACCCCCGCCCTTTTTTTATAGCCCGTTAATTAGCCCGTTAATTTCCCATTGCAGCAGGTAAAAAAATCCACTATAATAAGAGCCTCTTGCGAAATTACCTGTCATCTCCGAATGATCCTATCGGGGATATGGTTTTTGCTTGAATAAAACCAGATTCCCGCTCAAAAGCGCTGCGGGAATGACAAAAAATAGAGTTTTGAAAGAGGCTCATAATTTTACCCTCTGTATAGTGTAAAGGTTTTTTATGCCATCATCTGTCGTAAGCAACATTTAAAACTTGAGACTTGCAACTTGAAACTTGTATTTTTGCGAGGGTGGCGGAACTGGCAGACGCGCCAGACTTAGGATCTGGTGGGCAACCGTGGGGGTTCGACTCCCCCCTCTCGCACCACGCTGAGCGTGGTATAGGCACGCTAAGCGTGCCACCAAAGACATCCTATAAATCATGATGTCTGATTACACAGATTAAGGAGGATTAAGGAGTGAAGGTATCAATCGAGGATTTAAGTCCTATAAAAAAGAAGATACTTGTAGAGGTTTCTTCTCAGGATGTAGATAAGGAAATGGACGCAGTCTATCAGGAGCTTAGTGAAAAGGTCTCTATAGACGGCTTCAGAAAAGGCAAAGTGCCCAAAGGAATACTAGAAACCCGGTATAAGGAATATGTGCTTGGAGAAGTGGTATCTAAGGTTATTGAGACTTCCTATCCACAGGCTATTAGAGAGAACAGCCTATCCCCTGTTTCCAGGCCAGATATAAATGTTAAGGAAGGCATAGAAAGAGGCAAACCCTTTTCATACACGGCAACTGTTGAGGTAAAACCTCCTATTAAGATAGAAGGTTACATTGGCATGGAGCTTAAGAGGGAAACGGTTACAGCTGATGATGATGATGAGGTGGAAAAGGCCCTGGAGGCGCTGAGGGAAAGAAATGCCTATTATAATGAAGTAGACAGACCAGCTCAGGAAAATGATGCGGCCCTAATTGATTTTGAGGGGTTCATAGACGACAAGCCTATTAAGAATGGAAAGACATTTGATTTTTATACTGTAATAGGCGCAAAAAGGCTTCTCCCTGACCTTGAAAATGCAATGATAGGGATGAAAAAAGGCGAGGAAAAAGAGGTCAAGGTAAAATTCCCTGCAGAATATAGCGAGAAAGAGCTTGCTGATAAGGAGGCGCTCTTTAAGCTTAAGGTTAAAGCAGTTAAGGAACGGGACATGCCTAAACTTGATGACGAATTTGCAAAGGACTTAAAGCTTGACAATCTTGCGCAATTAAAGGATAAAATAAAAGAAGGGATAAGGCTTGAAAAAGAGGCGGCAGAAAGGGCAAGGCTTAAAAAAGAGATACTTGAAAAGCTTATTGAAAGAAATAGTTTTGAAACACCGCCTTCGCTTGTGGCAAACTATTTACAGTCAATGATTTCCCGAACAATGGAAGGCATTAAACAAGGGAAGCTCAAGGTTGAAGATCCGACAGAGGCGACTTATGAGAAATTACGCGATAAATATGCAAAGGTGGCTGAGACAAGGGCTAAGGAAGAGATAGTACTGGATGCTGTGGCAAAACATGAGAACATATCCGTTACTGCAGAGGAGCTGGATTTGAAGGTAAAGCAAATAGCCCAACAAAGTTACCAGAACTTTGATAGCCTTAAAAGGCAGCTTATAGAACAAGGCACAGACAGCATTCTGATGGCAGAAATTTTAGAAGATAAGGTGTTTGATTTTATCATAGGAAAGGCAAGATGATTTACGAATTACGAATTACGAATTACGATTTAAAATCTAACAGGCTGCTGAAAAACTCTTTTTATGTCATTCCCGAAGCCTGCCCCTGAATGCTCCCCGATTAAATATTTCGGGGACAAGTTTAATCAGGGGTTTTTATCCCTCCCCGAGTGACTCTATCGGGGATAGAACCATTCGGGGACGAATCCAGTTGTTGTAACCCCCGATTGAATCTGTCGGGGGCAACAAGTTATGGATTCCTGCTTCCGCAGGAATGACGGCTTGGAGTGCGAATATATACTTTTTTAGCAGCCTGCTAAAATCGTAAATCGAAAATCGTATATTAAAAACGGAGGCACAATGACACTCATCCCAATGGTAGTTGAACAAACAGGACGGGGTGAAAGGGCATACGACATATACTCAAGGCTATTAAAAGACAGGATTATCTTTCTTGGAACAGCCATTGACGATGATGTCGCCAATCTTGTTATTGCCCAGATGCTCTTTCTGGAATCTGAAGATCCTGACAAGGAAATACATCTTTACATAAACTCACCTGGCGGGATTGTCAGCGCTGGCCTTGCCATATACGATACCATACAGTATGTGAAACCAACCGTTTCAACTATCTGCATGGGCCAGGCAGCAAGCATGGCAGCGGTCCTACTGGCTGGCGGGGCAAAGGGAAAGAGATTTGCCCTACCCCATTCAAGAATCTTGATACACCAACCCCTTGGAGGGGCCCAGGGGCAGGCCACTGATATAGGGATTCAGGCAAAAGAGATACTGCGGTTAAGGGAAGAATTAAATTTAGTCCTTGCAAGGCATACAGGCCAGTCTGTAGAAAAGATAAGTCGTGATACTGACAGGGATTTTTTTATGACTGGTGAACAGGCGAAAGAATATGGTATAATTGATTCAGTAATAGATAAGAGAGGAACGATAACAGGTATTTAAACATGCTTTAGCAGGAATCTATTTCTGAGTTGCATAAGCTCCAGTTTGTCATTCCCGCAGAGCCTGCCCCTGAATGTATCTATCGGGGGTATAAAGCGGGAATCCATAATATGAAACTCACATGACCTTCGGTCACAAAGGGGGATGAAAATGTTGCTTCATTTTGTCATTCCCGAAGTATTTATCGGGAATCCAGTCTTTGCCTTTTATACTTTATCTGGATTCCCGCTTAAGACATGCGGGAATGACAGATTTGGAGGTATTTTCAGGTGAAACATTTTCGGGACAAACGTTAATTTATGCAAGTAGACACTATTTAGCAAGCATACCAGAGGAGGTTTTATGATTGACAAAAAAAGGGGAAGCGATGCGCTAACGTGTTCATTCTGCGGCAAAAGTCAGTCAGAGGTAAGAAAGCTCATTGCCGGTCCCATGGTTTATATATGTGATGCATGCGTTGAGCTTTGCAACGACATCATAGCCGAAGAATATGAAAAGGAAGGGATTTCTCATGCAAGGGAAGCTACTGTTCCAAAACCAGCAGAGATAAAAAAGATTCTCGATGAATATGTCATAGGCCAGGAAAAGGCAAAAAAGATATTGTCAGTCGCAGTCCACAATCACTATAAGAGGATTGAAAGCAAGGAAAAGAAATTTAATACAGGCGGTGTTGAGCTCCAAAAAAGCAACATACTCCTGTTGGGGCCGACCGGGTGCGGGAAAACACTCCTTGCGCAGACGCTCGCAAAGATATTGAATGTGCCTTTTACTATAGCAGACGCTACAACATTAACAGAGGCAGGCTATGTAGGAGAGGATGTTGAAAACATAATTCTCAGCCTCTTGCAGAATTCTAACTATGAAATTGACAAGTGTCAGAAAGGCATTGTTTATATAGATGAAATAGACAAGATTTCCAGAAAATCAGACAGCCCTTCTATTACAAGGGATGTATCCGGAGAAGGCGTCCAGCAGGCCCTGCTAAAGATAATTGAAGGCACTATTGCGAATGTCCCTCCAAAAGGCGGCAGAAAACACCCGCAGCAGGAGTTTCTGCAGATAGATACCACAAATATCTTATTTATCTGTGGCGGGGCCTTTGACGGCCTGGACAAGATTATTCATCAAAGGATAGGCAAGAAATCCGTTGGCTTTGGCGCAGATATCAAAAAGAAGACCGAACGAAATGTAAATGAACTATTGCGCGAGGTTCAGCCAGAGGATTTGCTAAAATACGGCTTAATACCTGAATTTGTCGGCAGGTTGCCGGTCTTAGCTGTGCTTGATGAGCTGGATGAAGCTGCGCTTATAAAGATACTTACAGAGCCTCGCAATGCGCTTGTTAAACAATATCAGAAGCTTTTTGAATTTGAAAATGTTAAGCTCAAATTTACAGACAATGCCATGGTTTCCATTGCTAAGGAGGCTATGAAGAGAAAAACAGGGGCAAGGGGGCTGCGGGCAATCTTGGAAAATGCAATGCTTGATGTAATGTATGAAATGCCTTCACAGACCTCTATAAGGGAGTGCGTTATCAACGAAGATATGATACTTGGCAAGGGCGAACCGATATTGGTCTATGAAAAGAAGGTAGAATCTGCATGAAAACACCCCTCACCCATCCGTCTCCCCTTGAGGGGAGAGGAGAAAGGTGAGGGGTGAATGAGGGGTGAAATAAATGATTTTTAATAGCAATAAAGACACAATAGAAAATGTAAAAGAATTATCAGTGCCGCTTATTCCTCTGAGGGATATTGTTATATTCCCGCACATGGTAGTGCCGCTTTTTGTTGGTAGAGACAAGTCAATCAAGGCGCTGGAGCTTGCGATGACCCAGGACAAGAGCGTCCTGCTTGCTGCGCAGAAAAAGGCAAAGACCGATGACCCTGCGCAGGATGATATATATAAGGTTGGCACCCTCGGTAATATTCTTCAGCTTTTAAAGCTGCCTGATGGGAGCGTAAAGGTTCTTGTAGAGGGAAAGAAAAGGGCAAGGATAAAGGAGTTTCTTCCATCACCTGAATGCTTTATAGTTAAGGTTGATGAGGTAAACGAAGAATTGGATGACACATTAGAGACAGAGGCTCTTACAAGGAACTTAGTAAAAGCCTTTGAGACCTATGTAAAGCTTAATAAAAAGATACCTCCTGAGATGATTATGTCTGTATCTTCTATGGAAGACCCAGCCAGACTTGCGGATACAATTTCCGCGCACCTCGTAATAAAACTCCAAGAAAAACAGGCCATACTTGAACTTATAAATGTCACCCATAGGCTTGAAAGGCTTTATGGCATTATAGAGGGTGAAATAGAGATACTTGAGGTGGAGCAGAGGATAAGGCAACGTGTAAAGAAACAGATGGAGAAGACTCAGAAAGAGTATTATCTCAGCGAACAGATGAAGGCTATACAGAAAGAACTCGGAGAAAAGGATGAATTCAAAGGCGAACTGCAGGAACTCGAGGAACGGATAAAATCGAAAAAGATGTCCAAAGAAGCCACAAAGAAGGCAAAACAGGAATTGAAAAAATTAAAAATGATGTCTCCTATGGCTGCTGAAGCTACAGTAGTCAGAAACTATCTTGACTGGCTGCTGTATCTTCCCTGGGCAGAGTTGACAGAAGAGAAGCATGATATAAATGAGGCGGAAAAGATACTCGAAGAAGATCACTATGGCCTGAAACATGTTAAAGAAAGGATAATAGAATATCTTGCTGTTCATGGCCTTGTTGCTGAGTTAAAAGGACCAATCCTTTGTCTTGTAGGCCCCCCAGGTGTTGGTAAAACATCTTTGGCAAAGTCCATTGCAAGGGCTACAAACAGAAAATTTGTCCGTTTATCCTTAGGCGGGGTAAGGGATGAAGCAGAGATAAGAGGACATAGAAGGACATATATAGGGTCTATGCCCGGAAAGATAATACAGTCCCTGAAAAAGGCAGGGGCGAATAACCCTGTCTTCCTGTTAGACGAGGTTGATAAGATGTCTACAGATTTCAGAGGCGACCCTGCATCAGCCCTATTAGAGGTTTTAGACCCTGAACAGAATCACAGCTTCAATGACCATTATCTTGACTGCGATTATGACCTCTCAAAGGTGATGTTTATAACCACTGCCAATAGCGTTCAGGGAATTCCCTATCCGCTCCTGGACAGAATGGAGATAATACGGATAGCTGGCTACACAGAGTTAGAGAAAGCGAACATTGCTGAAAAATTTCTAATGCCGAAACAGATTAAGATCCATGGCCTTTCCAATAAAAATCTTGAGATCCCGGAAAGCGCAATACTTACCATCATCAGAAGATACACGAGAGAAGCAGGGGTGCGAAATTTAGAAAGAGAGCTTGCATCAATATGCAGAAAGGTTGCCAGGGAGGTCTTAAAGAAAGGTAAAGACATAAATATAAAACTCTCTGCTAAAAGCATAGCCAAGTTTTTGGGTGTTCCAAAATACCACTATGGCAAGATAGAGGAAAAAGATGAGATAGGTGTTGCAACTGGTCTGGCATGGACAGAGACAGGCGGCGAGCTTTTATCAATAGAAGTGACAGTAGTGCCTGGCAAGGGCAAGCTCATTATAACAGGTAAACTCGGCGATGTAATGCAGGAATCTGCTCAGGCGGCTCTTACTTACATCCGCTCAAGGGCGGATATTCTGGGATTGGAAAAGGATTTCTATCAAAAGGTTGATATACATATTCATGTCCCTGAAGTCGCTATACCAAAAGATGGCCCCTCAGCAGGCATTGCCATGGCTACAGCAATAGCCTCAACGCTTATGAGAGTTCCAATAAAAAAAGATACTGCAATGACAGGCGAGATTACTCTTCGAGGAAAAGTTCTGCCTATTGGTGGTCTAAAAGAAAAGATTCTCGCTGCCCACAGGGGGCTAATACCAAAGGTTCTTGTGCCAAAGGAGAATGAAAAAGATATAAAAGAAATACCTGCTACTGTATTAAAGAAGGTAAAAATTTCCTTTGTTGAACATATGGACGATGTATTAAGACAGTCGCTTGTCATGGAAAAGGTAGAAGAGTTGTTTAAAAAGAAAAGCGATGTATATCAGAAAGAAGAGGTTCAGGACACAACGCCCAGCGACAGGATTATAACGCACTAAAATGCTTTCTTTTAGGGCGATTTTACCAACAATTTTCTTGACAGAATAAAGGAAAGCTGTTATAGATTACACTCTACGCTACTACGCTAACTCCTTAACTAAATTTCTCAATGAAGAAGGTATAAAATTATATAGATAAAAATCTTGTGAACTTCACAATTTAAAGGAGGATGGTTATGACAAAGGGTGATCTCGTTGGTGCAATCTCAAAAGAGGCTGGGATTACAAAGGTTGCTGCTGAAAAGGCAGTAACAGCCTTTACAGGAGCTGTAACAAAGTCACTAAAAAAAGGCGATGCAGTAAGTCTCGTTGGGTTCGGGACATTTTCTATCTCAAGAAGAAAGGCAAGAAAGGGACGGAACCCCCAGAATGGAAAAGAGATTAACATCCCTGCTGCAAAGGTTCCAAAGTTTAAGGCTGGAAAGTTACTGAAGAGCGCAGTAAGATAATTTCTCTTACTCTTATAAATCAGGAATTGGGAATAGCAAAGAATCATCTTTCCTACTTCCTGATTTCTATTTCATATACCTTCTTTTTCAGTTATTTGGGCGGATAGCTCAGTTGGGAGAGCGCAGCCCTTACAAGGCTGAGGTCACAGGTTCAATCCCTGTTCCGCCTACCATGTTAAAACAGTAAGCAGTATGCGGTATGGAGTAAACAGCAAAAACAAATTGTAACTGCCTACTGCTTACTGCCTACTGTTTTACACTTGGGGCCGTAGTTCAATTGGTTAGAGCACCGCCCTGTCACGGCGGAAGTTGCGGGTTCGAGCCCCGTCGGCCCCGCCAGATTTAGCCTGGCATGGATTCGACTCATTTATCAGGTCACTTTCAGAGTACCGCCAGATTTGAAACCCCTCTTTCTTAGTTCCTAAATTTAAGGATTTGGAACAAAGAGGGGTTTTCATTTATTGGAATATAGCTTTATCTATCACCCTTGAGGTTTAGACATGATTAATATGTTTCATCTATATAAAACCTATGAAGGGACAATATCTGCTTTAACAGATATCACTTTAAAGATTGATAAGGGTGAATTTATTTTTATAACAGGGGCAAGCGGCGCTGGCAAATCAACATTATTAAAACTCATGTTCTGCATAGAAAGGCCTACCCAGGGACAGATTATAATAGCAGGAAAAAATATATCAAGATTTACTGAAAGAGACATCCCACTTCTCAGGAGGAAGATGGGTTTTGTTTTTCAGGATTTTAAACTTCTAAACAATAAAACTGTTTTTGACAATATTGCGCTTGCCCTAAGAATTACCGGCGTGACCAATAGGGAAATAAGCAAAAAAGTGCTTAAGGTTCTGACCTATTTAGGACTTCAACACAGAGCAAATTTCAAACCTCTGATGCTTTCAGGCGGTGAACAGCAAAGGGTGGCCATTGCCAGGGCGCTGGCAAAAGAACCCTCCATTCTCTTAGCTGACGAACCTACTGGCAATTTAGACCCTGAACGGGCTATGGATATAATTAACCTTTTTAATGATATAAACGCCAAAGGAACTACTGTTATCGTGGCAACTCACGACAGGGCTCTCATAGATAAATTTAGTAAGCGGACAATTTACCTTGAAAAGGGCAAGATAGTTAATTAAAAGGATTCTATCCCATGAATACTCTTCGGTGGGCCATATATTTCTTTTCTGAAACACTTCGTACTATAAAAGAAAATCCTACAACCACATTTATAACAGTCATAACTATTGCCATCTCTCTGACAATATGTTGTCTATTTTTCGGCGTCTTTATAAACCTTAACAAAATGCTCAGCAGTATGGGCGGTGAAATCCAAGTTATGGTCTATATAAAAGATGATATATCAAGCGAAACCTTACAAAATATTAAGGAGCAAATTACAAATATGCCAGAAGTAGAGGCATTAGAGTATATTTCTAAAGAAAAGGCCTTTTCAATTTTTAAAAACGACTTAAAAGGACAAACTGGCATATTAGAAGGCTTGAATACAAATCCCCTTCCATCATCACTCGAAATCAGGATGAAAAAAGATTACAGAAATCCTGCTGGCATCAGCCGCCTTGTCGCAAGGCTTAAACTTATAAATGACATTGATGATATTCAGTATAGTAAAGAATGGATAGATAAATTATTTGCATTTATCAGATTTGTGGAGGCATTTGCTTTAATAATAGGCAGCTTCATTCTTATGGCTACATTATTTATCATATCAAATACGATACGACTCACAATCTATGCCAGAAGAGAAGAAATTGAAATAATGGAGTTCCTTGGGGCAACTAATATATTCACAAAAACGCCATTTATTATAGAAGGTATTATTGAAGGCTTCTTAGGTGCGATATTATCTATCGGCATGCTCTTTATAGTAAGTTCAATACTGATAGCAAAAACACCTAAAATCTTTGCTCCGCTGTCAACTCTGCCATTCCCAGTTATCTATCTTATTTCAGGAATCATTGCGAGCGGAATTGTTCTTGGCTTAATTGGCAGCAGCATCTCTCTCCGAAGATTTCTAAAGAACTAATAGCATTCTCCCACAAAATAAAAAAGCTGAAGTGAGACCGTAAGCCGGATTCTGTGTCCCCCTCCCCCCTCTCCAAGAGGGGGGGAGGGGGTAATAGCCATTCATCTGGGATGCTGATTGCTCAGCACCTCAAGCGACCAACCCGAAGACGCGCCACGTATAGTGGCCATGGACGGGCAATCCTTATACGTCTTCCTATTTGGCCTTGCTCCATGAGGGGGTTACCAAGCCCCCGATGTCACCATCGGGGCTGGTGGGCTCTTACCCCACCGTTTCACCCTTACCCGCCGAGACTTCGTCTCGGAGTCAAAGTTCTTTTGTCATGAGTCATAAGCAAAAACTAATGACTTCTGACTGTAAACTAATGACCCCAGCCTTCGGCTGGCAGGCGGTTTATTTTCTGTGGCCCTGTTCCCTACCCCCACACCTATTGAATAAGTATGGGGGCGGTCGCTGTTAGCGACCTCCCTGCCCTGCGGAGTCCGGACTTTCCTCCATCCGACCCCCTTAATAAAGGGGATTGGACAGCGGCTATCTCATCTCACTTCAGCGAATCTTATATAACAACACCAGCCATCGCGTCTATTGCTTGATTGGCAAGCCTATCAGCTTCTTTGTTCTTTTCTCGCACTATATGTATGATATCATACCTATCAAACTCCTTCAATAGAGCCATAGCCTCTTTGTATAGCGGCTTAAGCCCCTCGCTCTTTATCCTATACTCCCCTTTTATCTGCTTTACGATAAGCTCTGAATCAGCAAATATCTTAACCTCCCTTACGCCAATTGTCTTTGCCTCCTTTAATGCGGAGAGGATGGCATGATATTCTGCTTCATTGTTTGTAGCCCTTCCAATGTATCTCCCCTTTTTTATGATAACCTTTTCGTCTTCTGCGATAATGACAAACCCTATCCCAGCCTCACCAGGGTTCCCCCTCGCTGCTCCATCTGTATAAATATTGACTAACTTTTGAGCTTTAAATGTTTCTGCAAGATTAAAGAGAAAAGCCTGTATTTGCTTTTTAGACACTTCAGTAATGAGCTGAGTTGTCTTTGTAAAATCAAGCGTCTCAGCTAATGTTTTAAGAATTCTGTATTTAAGCTCATCCTTCACTTTTTAAGTCAACTTATAAGCGCAGATATGATTAATATTATCATGAATTGGACGCCTTGGGATGCCAGTAAAGTATACGGTGGCAGTGAGGGCAAAAGATAAGGTCTGAAGAGCCTTTTTGCAGCTGAATATACGCCTGTGGCGGGATATTCATATAACAGCCCCGGCAGGTGCCAGCCTCTACAGCTACTATTGCTATACCCTGCCTTTTTCGCCTAATTGTTTCATATTGCTTTAAAAGCGCAGAAGAAATGTCTTTAGCAATTGCCAGCCTTTCATCATCTATTTCTTTGAGTCTTTTTTGCCAGTGTTCTTTATTTGTAATAATAGAGGTGCTTTTTTCTTCAAGCTCTGTTTTTCTCTGCAGCAGTTTGTCCTCTTCTGTCTTCATAAACCCAATTTTCTCATTTATCTCTTCATTAAATTTACCAATTTCATTTTCCTTTGTCTGCTTTTCCTTTTTTGCTGCGCTCGTTTCCTTTGTAACAGCGTTAAACTCCTTTTCATTCTTTACATTTTTAAGCCTATCCTCATTTCTTTTTATCCTCTCTGCGCAAACAGCCACTTCGTCTTCTAATAACCGTCTCGCTTTTTCTAATTCATCAAGCTCTGTCTTTAATGATGTTAATTTACCCTCATGCTGAGTGATATCTTCAGAAATCCTTTCTATATCCGCATTGTATTGCCTCTCTTCCTCATGTATCAGACCAACCTGAATATCAATCTCCTGAACTTTTGCAAGTAACAATAATTGGTTTTGCAAAGAATTTCCCTCTAATTTGTATTTTTACTGGGGATACGCTTAGTGTAACTGACTAAGCTGGCCACCCCTAAACCAAGTTTAATTGGTGGGCCCACCTGGACTCGAACCAGGGACCAACCGGTTATGAGCCGGTGGCTCTTCCAACTGAGCTATGGGCCCTATCTGAAATTTAATAATATATAATAAAGAAAACCTCTAACATTGTCAAGATTTCATATCAAAGAAAAAATATATCCTCGCTATACAACTCCAGCCTTTAATAGGTCATGCAGGTGAACAATGCCAACCACCTTATCCTCCATTTTATCTTTGTAGACAAATAAAGCTGTTATAGAATAATCCTCCATCATTTTCAATGCTGATTCAGCAAAAGCGTGCTTTTCTATTCTCTTAGGATTTTTTGTCATCAAATTTTCTACTTTCTTATGAAGGATATTATCCCCCTTTTCAAGCGCCCTCCTCAAATCACCATCAGTAATAGCACCAATGAGACGGTCCTTTTTATCTATAATACCTGCTATACCAAACCTTTTTGCAGTTATCTCAAGTATTGCCTCCTTCATTAATGAGCCAACCCTAATCATCGGAATATTGCTACCTGTATGCATAAGCTCCTCAACCCTCAAAAGCCTTCTGCCAAGACTACCTCCTGGATGTAACAATGCAAAGTCCTTTTCATTAAAACCTTTGGTTTCAAAAAGCGCAACTGCCAGGGCATCTCCCATAGCGAGAGCCGCAGTAGTAGATGCAGTTGGGGCAAGACCAAGAGGACACGCCTCCTTCTTTACCCCTATATTCAGGACAACATCCCCTGCCTTTGAGAGGGTTGAATTGACATCACCGGTCATTGCAATCAACTTTGCGCCCATCCTTTTAATTAAGGGAATGATTTTCACTATCTCTTCTGTCTCACCACTGTTTGAAATTGCTATAACCACATCCCCCTTCATAAGCATCCCTAAATCACCATGTGCGCCTTCCGCAGGATGAAGGAAAAAGGCTGGTGTGCCTGTAGAGGCAAAGGTGGCTGCAATCTTCTTGCAGATAAGCCCGCTCTTGCCCATACCTGTTATTACAACCTTACCTGCTGCATTCAATATAAGGGTAACGGCCTTAGCAAAATTGGCATCAAGCTGCTTAGCAATCCCAGTGATTGCCTCTGCCTCTATTTTTAAAACCCTTTTGGCAGTATTGATGGTTTTGTCGGTATTCATGTTTTCACGAGCCCATCTATCTGTTTTAGCTGCTTCAATAACTCCGTCAGGCTTTTTAGGTCTAAAGAGTTAGGACCATCACAAAGCGCCTTATCAGGATTCGGATGCACCTCCATAAATATTCCATCAACACCAACTGCTGTTGCAGCCCTTGCAAGGTATTCAACCATTTCCCTCTGGCCGCCAGATGAGCTGCCCAGACCACCGGGTAGCTGAACACTATGAGTAGCATCAAATATAACAGGATATCCCAATTCTCTTATTAAAGGGATTGCCCTGAAGTCAACAATAAGGTTGTTATAACCAAATGAGGCGCCTCTTTCAGTAATGGTTATATTTTTATTGCCAGTAGACACAGCCTTTTCAATGAGCTGCCTAACATCCCAAGGCGCCAGAAACTGCCCCTTTTTTATATTTACAATCCTTTTGGTCTTTGCAGCCTCCACTATTAAATCTGTCTGCCTGCAAAGGAACGCAGGTATCTGGATAATATCCGCAACCTCGGCAACTGCATGGACATCCTCTTTGCAATGGACATCTGTAAGGATTGGCAAATCAAATCTCTTCTTAATCTCTGATAGTACCTTCAGCCCCTTCTCAAGCCCTGGTCCTCTATATGATTTAAGAGACGTCCTGTTTGCCTTATCATACGATGCCTTGAATATAAGCGAGATTTTAAGCTTACCTGCGATGCTCTTGAGTTTGTTTGCAATATCAAAACTCGTCTTTTCATTCTCAATTACACAAGGGCCTGCTATTAAAACAAAAGGGGCGTTACCCCCTATTTTTATATTGCCAAGTCTTATAATTCTCATCTTTATGCTGTCCTCTTACCTATTGTCCCCTTCCTTTTTTACTTCCTGCCTTTTTTTTGTTCATTAATGCGGCCCTTATAAATTCTCCAAACAATGGATGCGGTACCATGGGCCTGCTCTTGAACTCAGGATGAAACTGACAACCCAGAAACCAGGGGTGATGTTTATATTCCATAATTTCTACCAACCCACCATCTGGTGAAATACCGCTAAATACAACACCTGCCTTTTCCATATCATCGCGGTAGCGGTTATTTACCTCATATCTGTGTCTGTGTCGTTCGCTTATTTCTGTTCTTCCATATGCCTTGAAGGCATGTGTCCCCTTTTTTAATATACATGGATATGCCCCAAGCCTCATTGTCCCGCCTTTTGATGTTATACCCTTCTGTCCCAACATCATATCAATTACAGGATGTGGCGTATCCACATTAAATTCAGAGCTATTTGCGTCTTTTAAATCACAGAGATTCCGCGCAATCTCTATAGCCGCAACTTGCATACCCAGACATATACCAAAAAATGGAATCTTCTTCTCCCTTGCATATTGTATAGTAGAAATCTTCCCCTCGATTCCCCTGCTCCCAAAACCTCCAGGGACAAGGACAGCGTCAACATCTTTGAGTAAAACACGCGCCCCATTTTTCTCAATCTCTTCAGAATCTATATAATTCAGATTAACATGGGAATTATTTGCAATGCCGCCATGCACTAATGCCTCATGCAAACTTTTATACGAATCCTGAAGGTCTACATATTTACCTACAATGCCCACTGTTACACTATTTTTTGGGTTTCTTATCTTCTTGACTATCCTTTCCCACTGCTCAAGTTTTGGCGCTCTTGTCCATATATTCAACAGCTTAACAATCTTCTCATCAAGCCCTTCTTCATGAAACAGAAGAGGCACTTCATACACAAAATCAACATCCTTTGCAGTTATGACAGCATCCTTGTCAACATTACAGAATAAGGCTATCTTTGCCTTTATTTCTGGAGAAAGGGAACGGGATGTTCGACATAGTAAAATATCAGGTTGTATACCTATCTCCCGCAGTTTATTGACACTATGCTGCGTTGGCTTTGTCTTTAATTCACCAGCAGTATTGATGAACGGTATAAGCGTAAGATGAATATAAAGGACATTATCTTTACCAAGGTCAAAACGAAGCTGCCTTATTGCCTCCAAAAAGGGCAGACTCTCTATATCGCCAACTGTTCCGCCTATCTCTATGATGGCCACATCTACACCATCCGCCATGCTCAATATATTTGACTTTATCTCATCAGTAACATGTGGAATGACCTGAACAGTCCCTCCAAGATAATCCCCTCTCCTCTCCTTACTTATTACAGCGTCATAAATTTGTCCTGTGGTGAAATTGTTGCGTCTGGTAAGTTTTGCTGAAGTAAATCTTTCATAATGTCCTAAATCTAAATCAGTCTCCGCTCCATCATCTGTAACAAACACCTCGCCATGCTGAAATGGGCTCATTGTCCCTGGGTCAACATTTATATATGGGTCAAGCTTCTGCATCGTAATAGTAAGTCCTCTGCACTCTAATAGTGCCCCTAATGATGCAGATGCAATGCCCTTACCCAGTGATGAAACTACCCCGCCAGTTACAAATATGAATTTGGTTTTGATGTGCTTTTTAGTGTCTGCCATAATTGGTATCTGTCACTATAAAGGTAGGGCAAACCTTTAGGTTTGCATAAGCAGTTCGTAGGGCGGACTATACCCGCCGTTTTTTGGTTTTTGCCAATATTTTTGGTGGGCAGAGCCCACCCTACTTGCTGCTTACTATCCTCCTCACCCGCTCCAAATCTTCCTGCGTATCAACGCCGATGGAGCTATATTGCGTTTCAATGACCTTTATCTTATAACCATTTTCCAGCGCCCTAAGTTGTTCAAGTTTTTCCGCCTCTTCTAAGGGTGTCGGCTTCATTTTTGCAAACTTGAGCAGAAAATCTTTTCTGTAAACATAAAGCCCAATATGCTTATAGTGAATATCTTTCTTCTGACTTCTGACTTCTGATGGATTCGCTTCGCTCACCACAAGCTTCTGACTTCCGGCTCTCACATACGGTATAGGAAATCTTGAAAAATAGATAGCAAAACCTTCCTTATCTGTTACGACCTTTACAATATTTGGATTTATCAACTCATCTTCGTCAGTTATCTTTTTCTTGAGTGTTGACATCAGAATATCAGAACTTTGCAAAAGAGGCCTTATTGCCTCATCTATCATCTCCGGCTCAATTAATGGCTCGTCGCCCTGCACATTTATTATGATATCAGCATCCATCTTAGCTGCAACCTCAGCAATTCTATCAGTTCCGGTTCTATGCTGAATAGATGTCATCGCAGCTTTTCCTGCAAAACCCTCGACTGCATCAAAAATCTTCTTATCATCAGTTGCTACGATAACATTATTTACAAGGCTCGCTTTCTTAGCCCTTTCATACACATGCTGAATCATTGACTTATCTGCAATCGTGAGAAGTGCCTTGCCTTTCAGTCTTGATGAAGCATATCTTGCAGGGATGATGGCAACAACTTTCATCTAATAAAATATATCAAACCCAATTTTTATGTCAAGGAATTGCACAGACCCAAAAATGATTTCTATAACAACCTCTCTACCTTTAACACCCTCTTTGTCTGTGCCTCCACCTTTCCATACTCTGATTGCCTTACACCAACCACCCATAGTATCTCGTTACCAGATACGAGGATTGGAACCATTCTCCTGCTGCGTCTCGGAATTTTCTTTTCTATGAAAAGGTCCTTAATCTTTTTGTGTCCTGCCATACCAAATGGTATAAAACGGTCTCCGTTTTTAAAGCTTCTAACAACTAACGGTTTCTTCAATTTATCAGAATCAAAATATGCAACATTGTTTGTGCTTATATTTCTGACTTCTAATAGTGAATCATTTTTTTTGACCTCAGCTTTAAATTGTGCTATTTGTATGCCGCTATCCAAAACTACCTTAGTTGTATCATTTACCTTCAATCGCTGTTCAAAGGAAAGGGATTTTCTCTTTTCTCTACCTCTATCCCCCGATGCTCGGCCTTTCTCTATAGTGACTACATCGTATTCCCTATAAGCCTTTAAACCATTGGGAAGGTCTATTGAGACATTTGGGGCCTTGCTTGATAATAATCCCAGAAAATCCTCAACATGACAACTGTAAAATCCTCTTGATGAACTCAACATCTCTTCTACTGCAATAAAAAAAATTCTCGACTGTATTGGACCGCCCACCCTTTTTAGCTTTTTCATGGATAAGGAAATTGTATTCACCTCTCGCCTCGCAATAAGGCTATCGTAAACCTCATCTGCCTTATCTTCCAGATATTCATTATCCATTCGAAGAATATGCGCAAGTCTTGCCAAATCAGTCATAAGTTTTGGATTGTAATCCTTAAGAACTGGCATTAACTTAAGTCTTATACGATTTCTGAGATATTTGACTTTTTTATTGGAACTGTCTCTGACAAAATTTAGCCCATGAATAGAAACGTATTTTTCTATTTCTTGCCTGCTTATATCAATTAATGGTCTTATATATTTGCCTCTCACTGGCGGTATGCCGCTTAAACCACTAAGCCCTGTCCCTCTTAGGAACCGCATAATCATCGTCTCTGCCAGATCATCCATAGTATGCCCGGTTGCTATTCTGTCAGCATTATATCTCTGCGCCACCTCATCAAAAAATCTATACCTCAACTGCCTTGCGACATCCTGCAATGAATCGCCTCTTTTTAAAAATTTAGCGGTATCAACCCTTTTGCCAACAAATTTCACATTGAAATTATGTGCAAGTTGTCTAACAAATTCCTCATCCCTATCAGACTCTCTTCCCCTTAGACGATGATTTATGTGTGCAGCGATGATAGATAGTTTATATTCTTCACGAAGTCCTGTAAGTATATGGAGAAGCGCAACTGAATCTATACCACCGGACACGCAAACCACTACTGTTTCATCCTTATCAATCATACGATACTTTTTGATAGTCTTTCTTATCTTATCCAGCATACTTGTTAGAAATACAAATGACAAAGCTCAAATTTCAAATGAACCTCGTTAGAAGCTAATCTATTGAAGAACAATTTACTTCAAACAGGAAACCATCTTTGCAACGAAGGCTTCTAACGGGGTGAATATCAAATGACTCAATGCCCTCCCCCCTGTCCTCCTTTTCTTTTGACATTTGGATTTTGGCATTTGAATTTCTCTACTCCATCCTCCCACTCACTCCTCCTATCTGTCCTATTCCCAATAGATTAAATGTCACAAAAACAATCTTCTCCTCTAACCTCTCTGTATAAGTTAGCTGAGCGCCCCAGCACTGGTGGGTATATTCAAGACCATATGAGGCCTCGATAGTTTTTTTATCATTATAAGAATATCTGTTGCGATACACAACATCAACAGACTGGATAATTTTAAGTCTTAGAGCCGAATCCAGATATTCTGTGATAACAGGGCTCCTGGTATATCTATAGCTTATATCAAGTCTATCGCCCCTCTTGTTCCAGAGACCAAGGGATGTGTCATACTGGTTCATCAAGCCATCATATGGCTCGTATTTACCTTTTGCAGTCACATTTGCCCACCAAAACGGCATTAATCTCAACTCTCCTGTAACTTCAGAAAATGGTCTCCTTTTGTCAGTGGAAGAGGTGAGTTTTCTTGTTGCCTCATTTATGTTATAGCTCTGGCTTAAATCCATGTAAATATAGTCTCTGTAGGAATAACCGTCCTCCTCTAAAAACTTTCCTGTTAATATAGAATTCACTGAATATGTGATATCATTTCTTTGAGCAATCCTGTCTATGCCATCAAACTGGGGAAGGTCATCCTGCACCTGTTCAGGTATATAGGTATAGAGAATCTTCGGCCTGATGGTGTGCTTGAGTTTTTGGACCGAGGCAACCGTGTTGCCGTTAGCTTTAACGCCGACCGGGGCATCCCCCTGAATGGTGGGTTGGGCTTGCTCCATACCTTCCTCCAGTGAAAATATCCTCACAAATGTAGTCGTGATATCGGCGCTCAGGTCATAAGAGGTCCTATCGCTGAATTTGTCCTGTGGCGGATTTTCAACCCAGTACAGTGTCTCCCTCACTCCAACGGATGGTTCAAATTCAAAATAGCCTCCAGGGTTAAATGGCAGGGATACTCTTGGATGCACGTCAATTCGTTGACCTGTTGAACCTTCTGTTCTCTCAAAATTAACAAAGGAAGATTCCGCAGAAAGATAAAATGGGCTGCCCGATATCTGTTTACCCGAACCTGTAAGGGTAATCTCAGGAAGCCTTTGAAGTGTTGTTCTGTTATTTTCAACAAGGAGATTGTCAAAATATCTAAACTGCGTAACGAGATTAAATTTTTCCCATGTCTTTGTAAAAGATATATTGCTTTCCAGACTCTCTAATGACCTTTCTTTAATATCCTTTCCAAAATCTATGAAATATTCGTCATCGCTCACTGCATTTATATTTGCTTTAAAAATGATGTCACTCGGCAATAGGCCCTTATGCGTATATTTGAGAAACCACCTGTCATCCTCAGCAGTTTTAGGCCGTGAAAGATTATCGCTACCTTTCCTTAACTCCCTAACCCTGTCTATATCCTTTTCTTTAAATTGATAGAAGAAAAATTCTCCTTCTGAGGTTGTGCTAAGCGCATAACGATACTCAATCCCCTTACCAAGCCCTCTTCTATTTTCAATATCCAGATAGAAAGTCGCGTCCTGGCTGTCAGATATTGCCCAGAAGAAACTATTATCAAACTTAAATCCGCGCAATTCCGAATATCCTAATCTTGGAAATAAGAATCCGGTCTCCCTTTCTCTCTTTATCGGAAGAATCACATAGGGAGAATAGAGGACAGGCACGTTCTTAATATAGAAAAAACTATGCCAGGAAGTCAGATATTCGCCAAATGTTACCTTTGCCTCAGATGAATAAAAGCTCCATGCAGGAGATTTCCCTTCCTCACAATCGCATGTTGTAAAAGAACCATTTTGCACTGCGTAACTTACTTCACCAGTCTTTTTAATCTCTTCGCCTGAAATATGCACATTCTCTTTTTTAAAGAAAAGTCTGCCATTCATTACTATGCCAACCTTCGTATCTATATTGAGTTCTAAATTATCTCCCTTCAATATATTGCCTTCTTCATCTATAACCTCGACATTTCCTGTTGCTGTGGCATGGGATGCATTCATATCAACTGTAACCCTATCTGCCCTTACCGACGACCTTCCTTGAACTGCTATTACATTGCCTACAGCATAGTATATGTCTTTAGCCTTATCGTGGGTAAGTGAGTCGGCTGTAATCTCTATTGGCTGGTCTTTTCCTAACTCCATCCCTTGAGCGTGTGAACATAAAATAAGGAAATAGAAATTAGAAATTAGAAAAATAAAAAATAAGAAACTACTTCTCATCTCTCGTTCTTCCTGTCCTGACCCTTAATAAGAATCTTCGCGCCTCTCCAACTGTAAAAATAGAACCTGTAATACATACCATATCAGCAGCACTGCTCATAGATAATGCAGTTCTGCATGCATCTTCAACATTATTAATAAGTTTCACTTTTTTTGAATAAGGCCTGACATATTTATCGAGTAGCATTAAAGACGCAGCCCTCTTTATTTGAGGCTGTGTCAGTATTGCCGTATGGGCAAGAGGCAATAGCCTTGATAAAATACCTTTAATATCCTTATCTTTCATTATCCCGACTACAAGAAATAATCTTTTATAATTAAACTCACTTTGTAGGGCTTCACTTAAAATATCTGCGCCTGCTGGATTATGGGCGCTATCGAGAACAACCAGAGGTTTCTCAGATACAACCTCTAACCTTCCTGGCCAGAATACATCCTGAAACCCTTTTCTTATAGCATATTCTAATATCTCATATCCTTCTTCAGCTAAAACCTCCAATGAGGCAAGGGCGCATGCAGCATTTATATACTGGTGTCTTCCCAAGAGTCTTGTATTTAGTTTTTTTAAAAACCATCGTCTGCCTTTAAATGTGAAAGAACTGCCCACCTCCCCTTTTTTAAATGAGAGATTATTATATACAAAAAAATCCTCATTTATTCTATAAAACTCCGCCCTTTTCTTCTTACATTCGCTTCTCAAGACCCTCAAGGCGACTGGCTTTGTTTCAGCAGATATTAAAATACCATTATTCTTAATTATGCCGGCCTTTTCAAATGCTATATCACTTATTTTGTCGCCAAGTTGCGCCTCATGATCCTTTGTAATATTTGTTATTACGGAAACAATGGGTTTGCATACATTGGTAGCATCAAGCCTTCCACCCAGCCCCACCTCTATTACTGCAATTTCAACCTCTTCCTCTGCAAAATAAAGAAATGCCATGGCAGTTGTAAATTCAAAGAAAGTGAGTTCTATATTTTGCCTCTCTGCTATACTCCGTATTTTCTTTACAAGAAATACTATGCGTCTGTCAGTTATCGCCCTCCCATTGACCCTTATCCGCTCATTAAACTTATTCAGATGTGGTGAAGTATAAAGCCCCACCTTGTATCCTGACTTCTGAAGGATAGATGCTATCATAGCAGATGTGGAACCTTTGCCATTTGTCCCGCCAATATGGATTATAGATAATTTATTTTGGGGATTGTCTAAAGAATTTAAGAGTGCAGTTACCCTTTTAAGTCCAAGTCTGATACCATAAGTCTCGAGATTGTAAAGATACCGGATTGCTTCTTTATAGGAGGAAGGTTGAATTGGCATGCATTATGTGCCAGAAGGCACTGATTGGGCTGGGGTAAGCATTGCCAAGAGTTTTCCAAGCATCTCCTTAATATTTTTTCTCTCCACTATCATGTCAATTACGCCGTGCTCAAGCAAATATTCTGCCCTCTGAAAACCCTCTGGCAGTTTCTGTTTTATGGTCTGCTCAATAACCCTCGGTCCGGCAAATCCTATAAGCGCCTTGGGTTCTGCAATGATAATATCACCCAGCATGGCAAAACTTGCAGTTACTCCCCCCATTGTTGGATCCAGCAGAACCGATACATATGGCAGTCCTGTCTTCCTAAATAATGCCAGGGCTGCGCTCGTTTTAGCCATTTGCATTAGCGAGAAAATACCCTCTTGCATCCTGGCGCCACCTGAGGAAGAAAATATTATGATACTGCACTTTTTATTGACAGCCCGCTCAATAAGCCTTGCTATCTTCTCTCCTACAACAGAACCCATACTGCCGCCCATAAATTCAAACTCAAAGATTGCTGCCATAGCCCGCTGTCCATTTATACGCCCCTCACCGCATACAAGCGCATCCTTTTGAGGCAATGTCTTCTGGCTAATTTTGAGCCTGTCCCGATATCTCTTTGTATCCTTAAAATCCAGTATATCCACAGGCTCAAGGTCTGCGTCAAACTCAACAAAGCTGCCTTCGTCAAAGGTCATTGCAATTCTTTTATGCGTATCAATTCTAAAGTGATAATTACATTTAGGGCAGACATCAAGATTTTTCTCAATCTCTTTCTTATATATAATTTCGCCGCAAAGCTCGCACTTTATCCATAGGCCGCGGGGAACTCGCACCCTTTTTCCCTCCGGCCGCACAGAAAGGCCTATTTCTTTTTTAAGAACCATAAGCTCTCCTCAGACATTTGAAATTCTAAAATTATAATTCGATTATATCACCCTGCTTTAAAACCTTAATCTTCTTATTCTCCAAATCAGAAATATCTTCCTCTATTATATTCAAATACTGTGGCTTCATATGGGACACATATACTGGGATTTCCGGTTTCCCCATCTTTTTCAATTCCTTACCTAAACCTTTGGCAGTAAGATGTCCGCTCACATCCGCAAGCTCTGCCATTTTGTTTGGAAAAGATACCTCAGCAAAAACAGCTTTAAGATTACTCTCCCTGCTTGCAATCTTCCATATTTCCTCAGTATGCCCAGTGTCCCCTGTATAAATAATTGCGTTTTTCTTATCTTTTATAACATAGCCAACTGTCTCGACAATATGGGTCGTTGCTATGGGTTTTACTGTTAATTCTCCGATAGACAACTCTTTCTTTTCTTGAACAGACAAAAATTTCAATATAGGCTTATCCTTTGACGGAATCGTTGTAAAATCAGGCCAGACAATATCGTTTAATATATTACGTTTAAGAACAGATAAAACCCCATTAGTGCTAATCAGATTTATAGGTTTATCCCTCTTCCCCATTACATTGTCAGCCAAAAACTGAATATCCTTTATATGGTCAAGATGCGTATGGCTTATTATAATGTTGTTTATCTTAATCTGCTCTTCAACACTAAGCACTGAAACTACTGTCCCGGCATCTAAAAGCGTGTTTTCATTTATGAGAAAACCGCTTGTCTTATAACCAGGCATTTCCGCGCCATAACAGCCAAGAACCCTTATTCTCAACAACCCTCCTTTAACTACTATATCTGTCCTGATGCCTTCTTTATAGCAAGCAAATCAAAAAATCTTAGTTTATAAATACTCTTTATTCGTATCGTCTTTCCTTCAATCTCTATAAGGTTTATTTCGCAGAGTCGTTTGAGCAAATCATTAGCTACTGAAACCTCTATGCTTACTTCCTGGGCAAGTTCTTGAGGACTTACATTTATTACCACATCTTCACCACCTTTTGTGCCGCTTGTTTCAGCCATTTGTGTAAGGATATGGATAATCCTGCTCAGGTCATCCTTCAGCATCAGGCTTTCTATCGTCTCATTTGCTTCCAAAAGGCGCCCCGCAAGCATTTTAATTATCTTTACTGCAATAGCTGCATCTGTTGAAATCATTATCTCGAATGTCTGCGGCGCAATGACAATAAGAAGACTGTCTTCAATCACCTCGGCTGTGGCAGACCTTGGTTTATCAAGCAGTGTTGCCATCTCGCCGAAAAATTCCCCTGGACCAAGCATGGCAAGGGTCTTCTCTGTATCACCAATCTTTTTTTTTATTTTGACCTTGCCGCTTTGTATTACATACATCTCCTTGCTCAAGTCACCGTCACGAAAAAGGATAGTATCTTTTGAAAAATTCCTGCCAAATTTCTGAATAACTGTTTCTTCCCTATTCATGGTTAAGATATATACTAATACAACGCATTAAATAAAGTGGCATTATACAAACGCAAGAAATGGCTTTAGACAAGGCGAACGACGAGGAAAACCACAGGCGTACTCTTTACCGTACGCCGAGGATTTTCTAAGAAGTCCAACGCAGTATAAAGACATTTATTGCGTTTGTATTAAGTTTCGATCTCTCCTGCCTCAAATGCCTTGACAAACGCCAAAGCAACCTCACGCTCAAATTGCGCCCCTGCCTCTTTCTTTATCTCGTCTATGGCGATATGGTGAGGCAACCTCGTTCTGTAGGATCTATCAGTCGTCATAGCATCAAAGGTATCAGCTACAGCAATAATACTGGCAATGATCGGAATCTCTTTACCTTTCAGGCCATCCGGATAACCATTTCCATCACTTCTTTCATGGTGATATTTCATTCCAGGTATTAAATCCTTCAGTTGTTTTATATGCTGCATAATATCCACGCCAAAGGTTGGATGCATCTTCATAACCTTTGTCTCTTCATCATCAAGCCTTCCAGGCTTTCTTAATATCTTATCCTCAATACCTACCTTGCCAATGTCGTGGAGAATTGCGGAAAGTCTAAGAAGTTCTATTTCTCTTTGAGACAGATTTAGATATTTTGCTGCTGCGAGGCTATAATTTACCACCCGTTTTGTATGACCACCTGTATATGGGTCTCTTTTTTCGATGGCCTCTGCCAAGGCCTCAGCTACGCCCAAAAAGGTATCTCTCATTTCCTCATATAGTCGCGCATTATCAAGGGCAATGGCAACCTGGTTTGAAAACATTTGGAAGAGTTTAACGTCATCTTCTGTAAACACTCCATCCAGTCTATTTATAGCCTCTAATACGCCGATTGTCTTATCCTTAACCTTAATAGGCACGCATACCATATTCCTGGTGACAAAATCCGTCTTTTCATCTGCTAATCTGTAAAACCGTGAATCCTTTCTTACATCCGGAATCAACAAAGGTTCGCCATGCTCAGCAACCCAGCCTGCAATACCCTCCCCTATCTTCAATCTTATCTCTTTAACCCTATCTCCCTTCTCACCAAGCGCCACCTCAAAATAAAGCTCTTTTTTCTCGTTATCAACAAGCAAGAGCGAGCCAGCCTCAGCATTCATAAGCCTTGTTATTGCCTCAAGCGCCATATTCCTTACCACTTTCTGGTCAAGGGTAGAATTAAGGAGCGTCCCGATTTCAGTAAGGATTGCAAACTGCTTTGCGTGTCTATCAAGCTCAATAAAGAACTTGGTTTTTTCAAGGATTGTCGCTATCCGAAGGGAAAGCGCATTCAATATATCCAAATCTCTTTTTTCAAAAGGTTCGCCCTCTCTTTTATTAAGCACCTCGACTACGCCCAGAATACCCCTTTTCGTTTTTAAGGGTATACCCAGGATATCCTGTGGCGCATATCCGGCCTTATTACTAAACTCCCTGTTCCAGAGGGGGTCTCTGACAACTTCATTGGCAACATAAGGCATTTCTGTTCTTGCTACCCATCCAGCAATGCCTTCGCAGACCTTCATCTTTTCGCCCTGTAACTTCTCTGCAACAGGACCCTTTACAACCTCAAAAACAAGCTCGCCATTATCAGTAAACCTATATAATGTTCCGGCATCTGCATCCATGGTTTTAACCACTAAATCCATAATACGATCCAGCATTGCCTTGACATCAATCATCTCATAGGTGATGCTGTCAATCTCTCGATATATAGATAGTTCAGTTTCTGCAAGTCTTAAACCCTTTTTTAACTCAGCAATCTCAAACTCTTCCCTAACAAGTTTATCAGTAACCAGCCGAGCCTCTGTCTCGAGGGTTTTTATCCTTGTCTCATATTCTTCAGTTTTAAGAAGCCCTTGGCCTGTATTACCCATAATAATTACTCTTCACCCAGTTACAACCTGCATGCCCATCCCGACTGGTCGGGGTGGAAAAGAATTATGTTAAGATTAAATCCTCAGACCCCGCTTAACGGGGCAGAGAAACCTCACCCTTTAGGATTGGGTGTAACTGGGTTCATACCTTCTTAAGCTCGGAAATGAATCTTCCCACCTTTTTGGGCAAGTTAGAAGAGAGTTGATGTTTTTCAATTACCTTTACAATAGCGCTTCCTACCACAACACCATCTGCATATCCTGACACCTCTCTGACCTGCTTTGAATTAGATATACCAAATCCCACACAAACTGGCAAGGAAGTAAAACGCCTTATCCTCTTCACATACCCCTGGATTGTTGCCGACAATTCATCCCTTGCTCCAGTAATACCAGCAACTGAGACATAATAAATAAACCCCTTTGCCTGTTTTGCTACTACCTTCATACGATTATAATCGCTGGTGGGTGTCAAAAGGAATATGAGAGCAAGACCTGCCTTATCTGTATACCTTTTCAACTCTTCAGCCTCCTCTGGAGGAAGGTCTACTACAAGAATGCCATCTGCGCCGGCATCTTTTGCATCCTTGGCAAATCTGTTCATGCCATACACAAATATAGGATTATAGTAACCAAAAAGGACAATAGGAATCTCACTTTTACTTCTTATATCCTTAAGTAGCGCCATAACATCCTTTAATGACGCACCCTTTTTCAATGCCCTCTCTGACGCTGCCTGGATA
>MGQA01000060.1:27794-27971 GCA_001797665.1 Deltaproteobacteria bacterium GWF2_42_12
CTTGGGTCTCCTGCGGTAATAAAGGTTATAAGCGCCTTTTCGCCTTTTTCTCGGAGTTTCTTAAAGGTTTGATCTATTCTGCTTTCCAATCTATTATTTCTCGTTTTGTCATGAATCGGCGAATCGGCGAACCGGCGAATCGGTGAGTCCTTTTCCCCCTTTCTCCGTTTCCCCGTT
>MGQA01000061.1:0-1346 GCA_001797665.1 Deltaproteobacteria bacterium GWF2_42_12
CAATATGGACATGGCAGGATAAAGCTGTCTGTGCTTTTTAATGATCCAACGGACCCAGAATAGGGTATTATTACCAAACGTAGCTATATTCTAAAGCTGAGATTTTATAATAATGTTTTCAAAGACTGCGATTACATTTTTAACTGCCATAACCCGCCCTGTGGGCGGGATTATTAACTATGGCAGGTTAAATGGAAAGTCTTTTGCGGTCTTCAAGGCGTGGATGAGTATCTCTGCGTACTTAACCTCCACTCCGAAAGAAAAAACTCTTGCCTTTTTTAACGCCTCTTTAAATAACGCAGAGGCATTTTGACGCCTGCCATTTAAAAACTCCAGCTCGCCGAGAGAAAGCTCACAGTATGCAATACCCCTTTCATCTTTTGTCTCTTTAAATAGTTTCTGCGCTGCCCAAAAATCATCTTTTGCATCTTTTAGATTTTTCATCATCTTAAAGGCAGTGCCTTCTCCCCAGAGTGTATAGGCAAAACTAACTTTGTCGCCAATCTTTTTATAATACAATTTAGCCTTTTTAAAATATTTGAGGGAGCCGTTGAAATCTCCTTTCATCCTTGTTGCATTCGCAAGACCGCAGTATGAGTAAGCAATGCCAAAGGTATCTTTCAAGTCTCTGAAAATTTCATTCGCATTTGAATAGTATCTGTAAGAATCATCTATTCTGCCCAGAATCCTTGAAGCGCCGCCGAGACCGCAATAACAATAGCCTATGCCGGATTTGTCTTTCAATACAGTAAATAGTTTTAACGCCTCTTTAAATATCTCTATTGCCTTTTTCAAATCACCCTTAATCCTGTAAGCCCCTCCCTTTGCCCAGAGATTAAAGGCAAGCCCTGCTTTATCCTTTGATATTTCATACATTCGCTGGCTTTTCGCAAATATCTTTAGAGCCTCTCTGTGCCTTCCCATTGCCCGCAGGGTCAATCCAAGGCCAACCAGCGCATCAGAGGCGAGGTCTTGTATTCCCATTTCAATAGCAACTGCATAGGCTTCTTTATAATTTTTTTCTGCATTTCCGTACCCCCCTACCATCCGATAACAGTCTGCCAGTGCAAAGAGACAGTCCAGCATCGTCTCACTATTTTTAGTGCAAAGCCTCTTTGCTTTGACATACAGGCTTATTGCCTCGTTGAATCGAGATTTGATGCGCTTTTTTTCTGCCTGTTGAAAGATTTTTTGAAAATTTGGTCTGATATTTGACATAAAACCGTATCCTATCCGTTCGCCTACAGCCTTTAGCCCCAAAAATAGACATTGATTTTTGGGGAAACTGGCAAGTTGACTGCCAGACGAGGCGGAGGCCATTTTTGCGATGAGCCGTATGTAACCAA
>MGQA01000061.1:1361-5342 GCA_001797665.1 Deltaproteobacteria bacterium GWF2_42_12
CCGTATGTAACCAATACGGTGAAGAGCAAAAATGTGCCGACAACGAAGTATGGCAGGCAAATCGCCAGTTTGTAAAATAGCGAGGTTTTCAATCGCTATTTTACGGTTTAGCCTATCTTATTGACAACCTATAACCTTTCAGATAGCTTATATGAGAGGTTAGAAATTTGCAATCGTTTTTAAAACCACTGCAACAGATTAAATCTAAACAATCCCTTATCCTTGCCTCTATCCGTGATGCCTTGCTGCCGAAGTTGTTGTCAGGAGAGATAAGGGTGAAGGATGCGGAGAGAGTGTGCTGGACAATAAAAAACCAAAACCATATCTAATCCCCCCTCACGGTGGATACCGCAATCTAAGATCTTATCAGACTGCTGAAATCGTGTATGATGCCACGGTGGTATTTTGTGAACGCTTCATAGATAAGCGATCTCGCACGCATGACCAGATGGTGCAGGCAGCGCGGAGCGGCGTGCAGAACATCGCCGAGGGGAGCATGGCTTCTGCAACCTCGAAGAAGACTGAACTCAAACTGACCGGCGTTGCCAGGGCGAGTCTGGAAGAGTTGCTGCTTGATTTTCAGGCTTTCCTTCGCCAACGATGCTTGCGCATCTGGGCAAAGGATTCACCGGAGGCTCTTGCGGTGAGGAAAAGGTATTTGTCGGACAAGTCTGACAGGTCGGACATGTCAGACCCTTATTCTTTAAAAACAGTTTCACCTGAGGTTGCGGCGAACATGCTTATTTGCCTGATAAACCAGGCAAGCTATCTCCTAGGGCGGCAGCTTCAGAGGCTCGAACAACAATTCCTCACTGAAGGCGGTTTTACTGAAAGGCTTTATCATGCGCGGCAGCAGGCAAGGAGAAAATCTTAAGCATCACAGAATCCATCAGAGAACAAGCTGCCTTTGACTGGTTTAAGGTGTTATGAAAAAAACTCCTCGCTATGACACATCTTCCTTGCCCGAAGCCCAGTTTGAGCTGGGCTCTCGTGGTAGTGTGCTTAAAAACAGACTTGGAATAAAACGGAAAAAAGAAATGGATGAGGCAGAATCTGTGGCTCTTGCGGCGGCGATTGATAAACTTCTTGGCATATATGATGCAAACCATCGTTTTACAGCAGAAGACATTAAAACAATGCATAAAATGGTTTAAGCAGGAACTATAAACCAATGGAAAGACTTTTTGAAAAAATCATTGAGGAGTCTTAAGTCTGTTGAGTAATTTTAAGTCCTTTTTTAAAGAGTTGTGCGGGTGTTATACGAATGCCTTCAACTGCAGAAGAGGTTATTACATTTTTGATTAATGAAGATTTGTATTTTTTCGGGTCTTTTAGATAGGGATTGGTCTGTTTGAGTGATTTCTTTTTCATGGAGTTATTATACTACAATAGATAGAGAAAATGATGGAAAAACTATCCTCCTGACAAGCAAGGGAAGGGAATGAATATGAAAGACACCATATCCATCGGCCATGGCGGGGGTGGAAGGCTTGCGAGGGATTTGATAAAAAATCTCTTTTTAAAGCATCTTAATAACCCGAAACTTGCCCCTCTCGGAGACTCTGCAGTATTTGAATTGAATGGCTCAACGATTGCCTTAACAACAGATTCCTTTGTTGTAAAGCCTATTTTCTTTCCGGGCGGCGACATAGGGAAGCTCGCTGTATGCGGCACCGTGAATGACCTGTCGGTGGTCGGTGCAAGGCCTTTATATCTTTCCTGCGGAATTATTATTGAAGAGGGCTTTTCATTAAAGGATTTGGAGGCTATCACATTGTCCATCAAAGAGTCTGCTGATAAGGCAGGCGTTGAGGTCATCACAGGCGATACAAAGGTGATAGAAAAGGCTACGGGGGGCAATATTTATATAAATACTGCAGGGATTGGAATTATTGAAAACAGTATAGCACTTGGCATAGATAAGATAAACATCGGCGACAAGATAATCTTAAGCGGCACCATAGGCGAACATGGAATTGCGGTCATTTCAAAACGGGAAGGCTTTGATTTTGAATCAACAATAGAGAGCGATTGTGCTTCGCTGAATGAAATTACACAAAAGGCTCTCAAAGCTGGCTGCATAAAATTCATGCGCGACCCTACAAGAGGAGGCCTGGCAGCAGTTTTGAATGAGATCGCAGAGGATGGAAGTCTTGATATTAAAATAGATGAGGATGCAATCCCTGTACGGGATGATGTAAAAGGCATATGCTCTATGCTTGGCCTTGATCCTTTTTATATTGCCAATGAAGGAAAGGTTGTTATTGTTGCGGCAAAAGGCGATGCTGAAAATATTTTAAGGGCTCTGCACAATGACCCTCTTGGGCAAAATGCATCCATAATCGGCGAGATTACTGGCAAAGGGGAACACGGTGTATATCTTAAAACATCCTATGGCGGGACAAGGATTCTGGATATGCCAGTGGATGACCCGCTGCCGAGAATTTGCTAACTGTAAAAGTGATAAGTTTTGAGTCAAGAGTCAGGAGTTAAAGACTCAAAAAAGATTTAAAACTTTTGACTCCTGACTTAATACTTTTGACTGTTTTTTTCTATGCTCCTTCAAACCAAAAACCTTACCAAAATATTTGGCGGGCTTACTGCTATTGACAATATTGACCTGGTAATAAAACAGGGTGAGATTACAAGCCTCATCGGGCCAAATGGCGCCGGAAAGACCACAGTCTTTAATTGCATAACCGGGATATATCATCCCACTAAAGGTGAGATTGTCTTTCATGGCGAGAAGATACAGGGGCTGAAACCTCATACAATAACCTCAAAAGGGATTGCACGCACATTCCAAAATATAAGGCTTTTTCCAGAAATGACAGCGCTGGAAAATGTAATGGTAGGCGCATATAACAAGGGGACTTATGGAATTAAAGGGGCGATAGTTAAAGGAAAAAATGTGGTCAATGAAGAAAGAGATCTCTCGGCAAAGGCGTTGAACCTATTGGATTTTATAGGCTTGAGAAAGAAGGCAAGCCTCTGGGCAAGGAACCTCCCCTATGGAGACCAGCGAAGGCTCGAAATAGCGCGGGCCCTGGCAAGCGAGCCTTCTCTTCTCCTTTTAGATGAGCCAGCCGCAGGAATGAATCCGAAGGAAACCGAAGCTCTCATGGAACTTATACGACTGCTGAGAGACAACGGCATTACCATACTATTGATCGAGCATGATATGAAGGTTGTCATGGGCATATCAGACAAGGTTTTTGTCCTCGACCATGGTGTTAAAATTGCCGAAGGCTTGCCTCATGAAGTAAGAAGAGATAAAAAGGTCATTGAAGCCTATATAGGCAGCGCACATGCTTAAGCTGGTTAATGTCTATACATCCTATGGTAATATAGAAGCCCTGAAAGGTGTTTCTGTTGAACTCAGCCATGGTAAGATTGTGGCAATTATTGGCTCAAACGGCGCTGGCAAGTCAACAATGCTGAATACCGTTTCGGGTGTTCTTCATCCTAAACAGGGGAGCATAGAATTTCTCGGCAAAAGGATAGATAATCTGGCTGCCCATACCATCGTTGAAATGGGAATATCTCAGGTGCCAGAGGGACGGAGGATATTCCCACAATTGACTGTGTTGGAGAATCTGGAGATGGGAGCGTATATAAGAACATGGGTCAGGAGTCAGGGGTCAGGGATTAGAAAAACCATTACAGAAGATATGGAAGGGGGGTTTGCATATTTCCCTATCTTGAAAGAAAGGCTAAAGCAGCTCGGCGGTACTTTGAGCGGCGGCGAACAGCAGATGCTGGCAATAGCAAGGGCGCTTATGGCAAGGCCAAAACTTCTTTTACTGGACGAGCCATCTTTAGGTTTAGCGCCCATGATGGTTGAGAAAATCTTTGAAATAATTAAAAGGATAAATGAAGAAGGTATGACAATCATGCTTGTTGAACAAAATGCCAATGCAGCACTGCAACTTGCAGACAGAGGCTATGTCCTGGAAACAGGAAGGGTTATTATGCATGATA
>MGQA01000062.1:0-24534 GCA_001797665.1 Deltaproteobacteria bacterium GWF2_42_12
CCATAATCCCCTCAAACTATGAGATTGCTTCGCTTTGCTCGCAATGACAATGTAACAATACTTAGTGCGTTTGTATTAATTACCTTCTTCTGGTTTTTTTCTTTACAGGCGACTTCTTTTTCCCCTTCTTTAACAACTCCATCAATGTAACGCCAATATCCGCAGGATTTTTAGTAATCTTTATTCCTGCCCTTTTCATTGCCTCAAACTTTTCCTCTGCTGTACCCTTGCCTCCCGATATTATTGCGCCCGCATGCCCCATTCGCTTGCCTTTAGGCGCTGTAACGCCTGCAATATAGCCTACCACGGGCTTTGTTACATGTTTTCTTACGAACTCAGCTGCATCCTCCTCAGCAGTGCCTCCAATTTCACCTATCATAATCATTGCGTCTGTATTTTTATCCTTTTCAAAGAGTTCAAGCACATCAACAAAATTTGTCCCATTCACAGGGTCTCCACCTATACCAACGCATGTTGACTGACCTAAACCGATTCGTGTCAATTGATCAACTGCCTCATACGTGAGGGTTCCGCTTCTTGACACAACGCCTATTCTCCCTTTTTTATGGATATGACCAGGCATGATGCCAATCTTGCATTCTCCCGGTGTTATCACCCCAGGACAATTTGGGCCAACAAGCCTTGCCTTCTTTCCCTCCATAAATCTCTTAACCTTTACCATATCAAGGACCGGTATCCCTTCTGTAATACACACAACAAGCTCTATGCCTCCATCCACTGCCTCCATGATTGCATCTGCAGCAAATGCAGCAGGCACATAGATGACCGATGCATTCGCCTTTGTCTTTTTTACAGCCTCATCTACGGTATCAAAAACCGGAATAGCGTCTACTTTGGAGCCTCCCTTGCCGGGCGTCACACCTCCGACCATTTTAGTTCCATATTGCACCATCTGCCTTGTATGGAATGTCCCCTGCTCGCCGGTAATCCCCTGGCAGATGACCTTTGTATTTTTATTAACAAGGATACTCATGAAACCTCCAAAGAAATAAATTGAAACGGGGACACGGAGAAACGGCGAAGCGGAGAAAAAAGCTTCTCCGATTCACCCATTCACCGATTCCCCAATTCATCCTTTTGCTGCCTTTACTACCTTCTCCGCGGCATCGCTCATTTTTTCCGCTGCAATAATATTCAGTCCTGATTCAGATAAAATCTTTCTTCCTAAATCCACATTCGTCCCTTGAAGCCTTACAACCAATGGAACTTTAATACCAACCTCTTTCGCTGCTGCAATAACGCCTTCTGCAATAATATCGCACCGCATGATACCACCAAAGATATTGATTAATACTGCCTTCACATTCGGGTCTGACATCAAAATCTTAAAAGCAGCAGTAACCTGCTCCTTATTTGCGCCTCCGCCAACATCCAGAAAGTTTGCAGGCATGCCGCCGTAGAGTTTTATAATATCCATAGTTGACATGGCAAGACCTGCTCCATTTACCATACAGCCTATATTGCCATCAAGGGCGACATAATTAAGGCTATAGCGAGAAGCCTCTACCTCTTTTGGGTCTTCCTCATCCAGGTCCCTCATCTCGTGTATATCCTTATGTCTGAAAAGGCCATTATCGTCAAAACCAATCTTTGCATCAAGGGCGATAATGTTTCCATCCTTTGTAATAACAAGGGGATTTATCTCTGCCATTGCCGCATCTGTATCAACAAATGCCTGATAAAGCCCTGTCATGAATTTCACAGCCTTGTTTACAAGTGCCTTATCAATGCCGAGAGCAAAGGCAAGCTTTCTCGCCTGAAATGGCACCAAACCAACTACAGGATCAACATACTCTTTTAGAATTTTTTCTGGGCTTTTTGCTGCAACTTCTTCTATCTCAACGCCGCCTTCCTGAGAGGCCATAACAACAACACGTTGTTTTGCCCTGTCTACCACCATTCCGAGATAAAGTTCTCTCGCTATCTGGCACCCCTCCTCAATAAGAACTTTCTTAACCTCTTTGCCTGCAGGACCAGTCTGATGTGTTACGAGCTTTTTCCCCAGCATCGCCTCAGCGTACTGCCGCGCCTCTTCATGGCTCTTTGCAAGCTTTACACCTCCAGCCTTGCCTCTTCCGCCCGCATGTATCTGCGCTTTGACAACACATATGCTGTTACTCTTGAAAATATCCTTCGCAGCATCCTCTGCCTCATCTGGTATAAAAGCAACCCTCCCCTTTGGCACAGCAACTCCGTATCTTGCAAGAATCTCTTTTGATTGATATTCGTGGATATTCACCCCGTTAGACCTCCTTCTATACTGTCTTGAAACATAACCTCCTCACCCCATTCTCAACCCCTGTTATGTCTAACGGGGTTCATTTTTATGAGACCTCCTAAGCGAAATAAAAAAACCGTCCGGCTATTTCAGTTCAGAGTCGGGAGTTCATGATTCGGAGCAAGCGTTCTTACTCCTAACCCCAAACTCACAACTCATAACTTAAACGCCCAGACGGTCGGCTTAATTTCAACACCCTCCGCTTCCCGGTGGTATTCCACCTTTACCCCCACACCAAAATTTTTGGTGTGGGGGTGAATTCCGTCAGTTACGGAAGACCTCGCAATTTTACGCAGGCTGCATACTTACCATAAAGAAAATTATATTGTCAAGCACTTTGACCCCACCTTCTCGCCTTCACATGATCCGGCGTATATTCCGGCAGGATCATGGGGCCGATAACCGGCTCTTTCACGCCCGCAGCCTTCAACTCTTTTTCAAATTTCTCCACATGCTCCAGCGTTAATTTGACCCCTTGACCCCTTGACCCCTTGACCCCTGCTTTTATATATTCTGCTGCATTCAAACCCGACCTCCTGCCAAATACCAATATATCCAGAAGCGAATTACCCATGAGCCTGTTTCTTCCATGCACGCCGCCGGTCACCTCACCTGCGCTGTAAAGGCCAGGGACAGTTGTCTCGCCATTTGCATTTATCATTAATCCGCCGTTCTGGTAATGCAGGGTTGGATAAACCAGCATTGGCTCTTTGCTTATGTCAATCCCATAACGCTTGAACTGAATATACTTTGCCGGCAACTCTTTTCTCACAGTCCCTTCGCCGTGCAGGGCTTCAATCATTGGCGAATCAAGCCATACGCCGACCCTTCCAACTGGGGTCATGATGCCTTTTCCCTTATCAAGACATTCCCTTATTATGCAGGAGGATTCCACATCCCTCGGCTCAAGAGGAAAACAAAATTCCTCTCCATCTATATTTATCAGTTGCGAACCAAGCCCCCTCACCTTTTCTGTAATCAGGAGCCCTACATTCTGCTCAGGATATACTGCACCTGTTGGATGATACTGGGTTGAATCTAAATCTTTCAGCTTCACGCCGGCCCTGTATGCCATGACGATGCCATCTGCAGTTGCGCCATAGTGATTTGTGGTAGGAAAGCCCTGGATGTGAAGCCTTCCGAATCCCCCTGTTGCCATAACCACAGCCTTTGCCCGGACAATGTAATATTCCTTTGTCTCAAGATTATATAAAATAGCGCCAGCGCACCTTCCTCCACCTGAGGCGGATGTATCTAAAAGAAGTTCAACGGCAGGAGAAAATTCCAATACCTTGATATCTTCCGTGCGGTTCCTCGCCTCATCCCGCACAACCCTCATGATCTCTGCTCCGGTCATATCTCCTGCGGAGTGCATCCTCCTCCTGCATGTGCCTCCGCCGTGCCGCGCCAGCATCCTGCCGTCGGGATATTTATCGAACATCAAACCGAGGGACTCAAGCCAGTGAAGCACCAGCGGCGCGTCATTAGTAAGGGCTGCAACTAAATCAGGCTGATTGCTGAAATGCCCGCCTCCCATTGCATCAATAAAATGATAATAGGGAGAATCGCCTTCCTGATCCGCGCCCTGAATGCCGCCCTCAGCCATAACCGTGTTGGAATCGCCGTGCCGGAGTTTTGTTGCAACAATCACTTTTAAGCCGTTTTCCTGCGCAATAAGCGCGGCTGCAGTGCCTGCGCCGCCTGCGCCGATAACCAGCACATCTGTCTCATAATCTATCTTTGATAGGTCTATATTCTTTGGGTTTATCCTGCTTCTGGATTCCAATAAATTTACAACTTCATCGGGGAAGGTCTCTCCCTTATTCGGCCCAACCTTTACAGCCCTTCTGCCTTCCGATTTATAGTCAGGATGATATTTACTCAGCCATTCTTTGCGCTGCTCCATAGTGAGCGCCGGAAAGTGCTGATTCTTCCTTGCCCTCTCAACCCTCGCAGGTCTGCTGGCTTCAACCTTTTTTAGAAGCTCTTTAAGTTCAGGCGTATAACCGCTCATAGTTCCTCCATGTAATGCCGTTATCCGTGTCCGTAATCCGTGACCGTAAAAAACTTACCTTTGAATTTTGTTTTCATTGACACGGACACGGATAACGGTCACGGTTCACGGTATTTCTAAAGATGCGAAACATCTTTTGGCATCCACTTACCCGGCTCTGTCATGTCCGGCTCTCTTTCCCTCTCAGTGTAAAGCTTCTTGAGTTCGTCCGTACTTTTCTTGGCAAGCTCATCAAGCATCTTGAGATACTTTCCGCTCTTTACCGCTTCTACGCGCTTTTTCAGATGCTCTGCCGCAGGCAGGACATACTTGCCGTATAGCCTTCGCACGAACATTGCGGCAGTGAACTGCGAAATCTGCGCGGGGCAGCGGGACGCGCACAGTCCGCACATTACGCAGTCGAAACTCTTGATTGCAGCGCCCTTCAAATCGCCGCGCTTCATCAGCGCGATATAATCCATGACATCAATATCCATCGGGCATGTGCGCGTGCATGTGCCGCAGCCCACGCATTTAAAAACCTCTGGATAAAGTCTTCTCAATTCTTCATGCGGACTATTTTCCATTCCCTGCTTAATGCCTGCAGGGACAAGCTTTTCAAGATTATAACTCGGCCTGTTTGACGGGAAGAACGGCAGCTGGGCAATAACCATATTCGGCTGAACAACGGTCTGGCACGCAAGGCCTGACTTTAATTTATAATCGCCGAGAAACCGGTAGAATGTGCCACATGCGCCGCATATTCCACCCCTGCATCCGCATCCGCGCATATACTGATATCCCGCATACTCTGTCGCCTTCATAATGGTCAGGGTCTCTGGCACCACATATTCCCGGCCCATAATGTATATCGGTATCATCTTGGCGCCTTCAGGAGGAATGGTCTTATCGCCTGTTGCCAAGGGTTTTATGAGTTTTTTATCTTTAGCCATGATTGACTCCTTCAATTGATTACACAGATTTTGGAAAACGATTACACAGATGACAACTTGTTGTCATTGCGAAGGAGCGTAAGCGACTGCGGCAATCCCAAGAGATTGCTTCGCCTTCGGCTCGCAATGACATTTCTATGTAATCTGCTTTTGTAATCTGTGGAATCATATTAAAAATCATTATACATCCTCTTAACTTCCGCAGCCGTATAAACCGGCCCTTCCTTGCATATATAGATATCACCCACATTGCACCTTCCGCATTTTCCCACGCCGCACTTCATCTTGTTTTCAAGGGTGGTATAAACCTGCTCATCAGAGAAACCGAGCTTGTTTAATGCCTGCAATACAAATTTTATCATAATCGGCGGCCCGCATGTTACAGCAATTGCATTGTTCGGCGACGGTGCTGCCTGCTCAAGCACTGTGGGCACAAAACCAATTTTGCCTTTCCAATCAGGTGTTTCGCCACCCGGGTCAACTGCCTGAACAAGTTTTACATCAGACATTCGGCTCCACTGGGCAAGCTCATTTTTATAAACTAAATCAGCCACGCTTTTTGCGCCATAGACAATGGTAATATCACCAAAGTCTTTGCGCCTGTCTAAACAATTCCATATGACTGAACGGACAGGCGGAAATCCTATGCCGCCTGCAATAAACAGAATGTTTTTGCCTTTCCATTTATCAATCGGGAACCAATTGCCATAAGGCCCTCGGAAGCCCATAGTATCGCCGATTCCAAGGTCAGACAATCCACCCGTAACCCTTCCAGATTTTCTGAATGTGCATTGTATATATCCTTTGTGAGTCGGAGAAGATGCAATGCAAAAAGTTGACTCGCCAAGACCAAATGCAGAGTAGAGAGCAAACTGACCTGTCTTAAAGTCAAAAGTATCCCGCACCTTCGGGTCTTTGAACACAAGCCTGCATGTGCGCACATCAGGCGCCTCTTCATAGATGTCTTCTATTGTTGCAAGATATGGCAAGTAAATGTTATCCATAGTATATGTATCCTTGTTTTATTTTATCCAGTTTACGCTCAAAAATCGCACAGATGAGAGGAAGGACAAGGGATTAAACCGCAGCATACTTTTTAGGTATGTGAGGATTTAAGCCCGCAGTCCTGACAAAGCAGATGGGCATTTTTCAGCGTAAACTCGAAATCTCCTCCATCACTTCTGTAATATCCAACCTCACCGGGCAAACCCTAATACACCTTCCGCAACCCACGCAGCCGCGGGAGGAAAACTTGTTCGGATAAAAATTGAACTTGCACATAAACCGGTTGCGCCATCTTTTATATTGCGTGTCCCTTGGGTTGTGGCCGCTGGTATGCAAGGTGAAGAATTCAAACTGACACGCATCCCAGTTCTTGATTCTCTCTCCCTCAAATGCGCTCCCTTCATCCACAATGTCAAAACAGTGGCATGTTGGACAGGCAAAGGTGCATGCTCCGCACCCTATACATTTCCGCGCAAGTTCTTGCCACAATGGATTTTCATAATGCTTTGTGTCTTTGAGCCACTCTTTAACCTTTTGGACATCAACACCGGCAATGGGCTTAATATCTACAGTAGGCAGTGGGGAGTAGGCAGTAGGCAGTGGTTCAAAGAAATTATTAAACCGATCCATAAATCCCTTGCCCTTTTCTGTAATAGCCTCTACTGCATAGTCTCCACCACTTGTCTCTTGCAGTAAAATATCACTCCCTTTCTGGCTGTCAGGAGTCAAATTAACAGTTGTGCAGAAGCATGAATCATCCGCCTTTGTGCAGGCAACTGTCATGACAACAGCCTTATCTTCGCGCCTGTTGTAAAACTCATCTTTGAAATCCCAGTTAAACACCGCCCGCAAAGACGCGACACTCGCCGCATCGCATGGCCTTGAACCAAAGATTACAGTCTCTTTCGGCTCTATCTCAACACCCCTTAAATCCACACCTTCTTTATGGATGCTGAATGCAGCAACAGTTTCTGTCTGCGGAAACAGGAACTCCTTAAATGAATTTATAGGAATAATATAGTCAAAGACTATTTCCTCAAACTTTGAAACAGGTGCATAAACCACCTGCCGCGCACCCATCCTCGGTGCGACGAAAATGCTACCTTCACCGATTAGCGTGTCAATCAGTTTGCCAAGATTTTCTTTTTTAAGAAATTTGGTTGTCATAACAGCACCTGATTACACAGATTTAGAAAATATGATTACGCAGATTGAAAAATTAGAAATCTGTGTAATCTGCCTTTATAATCTGTGCAATCACTTTATAAAGTCTTCAGTATCCTCCATATTAAACACAATCATCGGCGGATGAACCTTTTCATCATATCCTGCCTTATGACCAAAGGCATCTTTAACAACAAGCGCAAGTTTCTGGTTCACAAGATTAAGCGGGATATTTACAGGGCACGCCCTCTCGCACTCGCCGCAGAAGGTGCACCTGCCGGTCAGATCCATTGCCCTTTTTAGATTCCATGCGAGGTTTCCCCTCGGATGTGCACTCGTCTCAATCCACTGCGGCATATTCTTTTCCGCAATGCACCTTTCACAATAGCAAAGCGGGCATACCTGACGGCACGCATAGCATTTGATGCACCTGTTAAAATGCTCAATCCAGAAATCCCAACGTTCTGAGTTTGACTTTTTATCTAATTCTCTTATCTTGTCAAACACCATGCCTGCCGGCGTATCCGGCGGTGTAAAATTGACCTTCTCGCCAATAATAATATCTGCAATATGCGGATTTCGGACATCGCAGTTATGGCACTTAGTTGGCATAATCTCTGGCTTTAATTCGCCTTTCCAAAGTTCCTGCTTATACACAACTCCGTTACAACTCATGCCAAGAATTACAACATCCTCTCTCTTCAGCTGGCTCTCGGAAATCAGCACGGCAATTGTTTTTATATCACATCCCTTTGCAACAATTGCAGGTTTGCCAAGGGCTTTTATATCAGGAAACTTCCTTGTCAGATAGAGGGAAAGATTATTAACACACAGCGGATTAAAAATAAGTTTTTCTACATCCTGCGGCTTTGTTATAAAGACAGGTGTAGTATGAGTTTTCCGCTTGTTCCAGCCATAGCCGATGACAACCTTTACCTCTCCCTTTTCAAGGAGTTCTCTTGCCTTTTGCCGTAATGTGTTTTCCATAAAGTTAATCTTACAAATAATTGGATACTTCTATTAAATTATTATCGGGATCTCTAAAGTAAACTGATTTAATCTTGCCGCTTGCTCCTGTTCTTTCTACAATTCCTTCTATTATCTTAACACCTTTATCCATGAGTTCCTGTTTCACTTTTTCTACAGGTGTTGAAGCGATAAAGCATAAATCTGCCGAGCCCAGCGTTGGCCTATCAGCCTTTGGCTCAAACTCTTTTCCTGCTTCATGAAGATTGATCTTTTGATTGCCAAATCTTAATGCCTTTCTTCCTTCGCCAAAAGTTACTACATCCATTCCTAAAATATCAGAGTAAAATTTACAGGTTTTGTTTATATCACTAACAGTTAAAACCAAATGGTCAAGGTGACTGATTTTCATGTCCTCAATCCTCGTAATCTCACGCCACCTTAAAATTCTTACCCACCATCTTTAATCCCTTTAACTCTTCTTTTTCTAATCTCTTCCTAATTTCCTCAAATCGCCTGACTGTTTGGGATGAATATAATCTCTCGCCGCAGTGCAGACACACCGATGCCTTAACCTTGATAGAAGCAGTATTGTTGCCACCCCGCAAGAGCTTCTCTACAACCTTTTCAGCAACCTCTCCGCCGCATACCGGACATTTAGAGAAAAATGGCTTCATTTTTTCCTCCGTTTCCATTTAACCCACTTGTCTGAGTCTGGTCTATAGGCTGTAATCAACACACTGGCCTTTGTTTCCTTGTTATATGCCCAAACACTGTGTATGGGCTCATTCTTAAAATTTTCACCGAAAATCAAGCAGCTCGGATACGGCTTGTCGTCTGGATAATTCTCAATAATCTCGCCATTCACAATAGAAATAAAAACCTCTTCAAAACTTAAATTGTCATTATGTATTTCTTCATCTGCATGGTCTGTGATTCGGATCTTGTCAGTCTTTATACTCTCTATTATATCCGCAATTTTCATACATTAAGATTCTTATACTCCATAAACGGCCCCAGTTTTTTAACCTCATCCGTTATATTGTTTATCAAATCCACCCACTTGATTGCCTCTGATGCAGAGACCCATGAGAAGTGGAGTCGTTTCATGTCTATGCCGGTAAATTCCAGCAAACTCTTGAACGCAATCCACCTGCGCCGCGCATGGTAGTTGCCTGTTGTGTAATGGCAGTCTCCGGGATGGCAGCCTGAAACAAGGACTCCGTCCGCGCCCTTTTCAAATGCCTTGATAATAAAGAGCGGGTCAATGCGTCCTGTGCAAGGGAGCTTTATAATCCTTACATTCGGCTTATATTCCATCCTGCTCGTACCAGCCAGATCCGCGCCTGCATAAGTGCACCAGTTGCAGACAAAGGCCACTATCTTTGGCTCAAAACCGCTGTGTTCGTGTTGTGTGTGTTCTGACATTTTATTTATCCTTAATTATTCGTCATTGCGAGCATAGCGAAGCAATCCCTGTTTGTTGAGATTGCTTCGGACAAAATCCCTCGCAATGACAACTTTAAATCAGCCTGCTGATAATCTGCAAAGTCGCGCCGATATTCAGCCCCAGAAATGCGCCGTCAAAAATCATATTCACCGCACCATGCAGTCCTGATAATGCAAAGAGATAAACCATGACATAGGTAACAGCTCCACCGGAAAATACACCTAAAACCTCTCCCGACTTTTTCCTCATATATAAAAGAACCGCTGTCAGAAGATATAAAGGAATAAAAACCATGTCCGGCCAGATGAGTGCATTATATGCCTCTTCAGGGAATGCCTCCGGTCTCTTCCATTTGCCAAGCAAAACCATAGTGACAGCATATGCCTGAAAAACACCCCAAAACCCAAACCAGATTATGGCAAACCAAGATTTTTTCATCCAACCCCTCACCCTAACCCTCTCCCGCAAGGGGAGAGGAAATTTCTATATCCGCTCTGCTTTTTTACTTCACGCTCAAGAATGCCACAGATGCTAAATGTAGTCTGCCGATTTATCGGTGTCTTAAATGCGCCCAATAAATTGGGCAACTACAAGTATGTTGAGCGCAGAAGCCGCAGCGAACACCAAGATTCCTCGCTTTGCTCGGAACAGGCTCCGCAGATGGACGTTTTTCAGCATGAATACTTATTAGAACGCTGCCAATGCCGCATAAACCTGCTCATCAGTATATCCTCGCAAATCAATAGATTTACTCCTGCATGCGGCCACGCACACCCCACACCCCTGGCAAACCCCCTCATTCACCCTTGCAAGCATTCTGATAACCGCACCCTGTCTGTTTTTAACAGCGTCCTCTTCAATAGCAGAGTATGGGCATGCAACAAGGCAGTCCCAGCACGCATTGCATGTCATCCGGTTGACATTCGCTGTTATCGGCTCCCGCGCCATCTGGTCATTGGAGAAAAGCGCCAGAACCTTGCTTGCCGTAGCGCTTCCCATAGAAACAGATTCCGGAATATCCATCGGCCCCGCGCATGTTCCGGCGAGGAAGATACCTGCGGTAACCGTTTCAACGGGTTTCAATTTCGGATGATATTCGTTGTAAAATTTATATTTGTCGTAACCAATGCCGAGTTTCTGCGCCAGCGAATCCGCGCCATCCCTTGATACAAGGGCGGTTGCCAGCACCACCATGTCTGCCTCTATCTCAACCTGATTGCCTGAAAGTGTATCAGCGCCCTGAACAATCACCTTACCGTCTTTTTCATAAACCCTTGACACGCGGCCTCTAAGATACATCGCGCCGTCATGCTCAATCGCCCTTCTGACAAATTCCTCATACCGCTTGCCGCCTGCCCTTATGTCCATATAAAATACATAAGACTGACCTTCATGCACCTTATGTTTATAGAGCATGGTGTGCTTTGCAGTATACATGCAGCATATCTTTGAGCAGTATGAGACGCCCTTTTTCTCATCCCTTGAGCCAACGCACTGGATGAACACAACATTCTTCGGCGTCTTGCCATCAGACGGCCTTTTTATCTCTCCGCCTGTTGGCCCTGATGCTGATGCTAATCTTTCAAACTGTAGTCCACTTATAACATCCTTGATTTTCCCGTAGCCGTATTCACCGAACCTTTCATTGGGCATGAGTTGGTAGCCTGTTGCAACAATGATTGCGCCGACCTCTTCTGTAATAACTGTGTCCTGCTGTTTAAAATCTATACATTTTGGACCGCACACAATTGCGCATGCGCCGCATTTGTCTTTCTGAATCTTCGGGCAATTCTTTGCATCAATAACAGGGATATTCGGCACAGCCTGCGGAAACGGCGTATAAATCACCTTCCTCTGTGCCATTCCCATCTCAAACTCGCTCTTTGCCTTGAACGGACATTTTTCTATGCAGAGCCCGCAGCCGTTGCACAAATCCTCATTTACATACCTTGCCCTTTTCCTGATTTGGACAGTAAAGTTGCCGATGTAACCGTCAACCTTTTCAACCTCGCTCCATGTCAAAATCTTTATATTTTCATTGAGCGATGCCTCAACCATCTTTGGCGTCATGATGCACTGGGAGCAGTCCATGGTCGGGAATGTCTCGGAAAGTTTTGCCATATTGCCGCCGATAGACGGCTCTCTTTCTACAAGTATGACCTGCCTGCCGCCCTCTGCAATATCAAGCGCAGCCTGAATGCCTGCAATACCGCCGCCGATAACAAGAACCCTTTTCTTTATCGGTATCTTGATTTTTGAGAGAGATTTATTTTTCTTAAGCCTCTCAATGGACATCCGAGTTAAGTCTATGCTCTTTGCCGTGCCTGCTGCCTTTGTCGCATCATGATGAACCCATGAGCACTGCTCGCGGATATTTGTAATCTCGCATTTATATGGATTTAATCCTGCTGACTCACATGCCTTTCTGAACGTCTTCTCGTGCATATGCGGAGAACAAGCGGAAACAATAACACCGTCAAGTTTATGCTCTTTTACGATTTCCTTGAGATTATCCTGCCCAGGCGCAGAGCACATGAACTTATAATCGCCGGTGTAAACAACACCGGGAATCTTCGCCATCTCCTCTGCGACCTTTTTGGTGTCAACAGTAGATGCTATGTTTGTTCCGCACTGACAGACGAATACGCCTATACGCGGCATAAAAGACTCCTACCCATGATAAACAACAACGCCCTTTTCTACTATCTCTCCGCCAATCTCAAAATAATCCGCTTTTGCTAACTCATCTTCTGTAAAACCGATAGGGTCAATATCAACTGAACACTTTATCCGCCTTGAATAATCAGACAGAAGCATAATCCTCTTTATATCATCCATCTTTTTAAACTTCTCAGAAACAACAGCAATATCTATATCGCTGGACTTTGTAGGTTTCCCATAGGCATAAGAGCCGAATAGGATAATCTTCTCTACAGGAATCCTGCTTTGAAGCTCCTTTACATAATTCAGCACTATATTTTTAATTTCATTTTTTTTGTAAACCATTGCAGCACATCCTCTGTGTCTTTCAGCAATCCGGCGGCATTTCGTCTGTTGTATATCTTGACATTGAACCTGTCTTCTTTATATCTTGCCTTAATGTAATGGGCATCTATCTTTAGTATCTTATTATCAATTGACTTAGGAATCTCTATTCCTGTCATTTCAACTAATTTGGGAAGTTTATGTATAAACTCCGGTCTCTCATTTTTCTGAATAATAAATACAGCCTTTAAAATCGCTTCAACCGCCTGCTGGCACATAAACATTGCAAAGCTATATCTGCCTGCCCTTAACATTGCATCAGCAGTTTCAAAGTTGTCTTTGGATGACATGAGCCAGAATTTAACTGCCTTACCTATATCTTTGGTCATATAATGTCTTGCCGCACTAACAAACGAATACGCCTATACGCGGCATAAAAGACTCCTTTTATTCACGCTACAAGCCTGACAATATCTCTATAAGTTATAACTATTGTAAGGATAACAAATAGGGCTATTCCAAAAATATTCACCATCTGATAAAGTTTTAAATCTAAAGGTTTCTTTCTGACAGCTTCAATAAGAAGCATAAACAACTGCCCACCGTCAAGGGCAGGAAACGGAATAAGATTCATTATCCCGAGACTCATGCTAAGTATCCCTGTAAAGTATGCAAGGTTCAAAATGCCCTTGCTTGCAGCCTGACCAGCCATAGAGGCTATGCCAACAGGGCCTGACAATCCTTCCATAGAGCCGCTGCCAGAAAACATATTGACCACAAAAACGATAGTCCCTGACAATACTGCCCATATTGTCTGAGCGCTCAATGCTATTGCATCCAGAAAAGGAAGGTGTTTTCCCAAAACAAATACGGGAACAAAAACTAAAAATGCAAAGGTGATATTAAAGAGTGAGCCTGCTGACATAATGAAAGCCCGATTAAGATATGATGCCTCAAACAGTTCTTTTGCATCTTCATCGCCATTTTTTGAAAAACTCACAAACCCGCCAAGGGGAAGCAGTCTCAAGGTAAATTCTGTTTCTTTATGTTTAAAGAATGTGAATATCTTTGGACTGAATGGGAATCCTATGGAGAACTCATAAACCTTTACCCCTGCCCTTCTTGCAGCAATAAAATGCCCAAACTCATGCACAAGAACAACTACGCTAAAAACTGCAATAAAAGCTATAATGGAAATTATCATTTATATACCCCTTTCTTTTAATAACTGCCTTACATCAAACAAATTCTTTTCCAGCCCCAAACTTCCTTCATCCTGCCCCAGCGCCAGTCCAAGCAGTTGCGTAAAATATAAAATCGGCATCTGTGTGTTTCCTGAGCCTTCTGCAAGTTTCTTCTGGCTTTTTTCAAGATTGTATTGACACAATGGGCAACTCGTCACGATAATCTCTGCTCCTTTGTTTTTAGCGGAACTCAAAACATTGCCGGAAAGTTTTGTGACAATATCCTCATTTCCCATTGCCAAATGTGCGCCGCAGCATTCTATCTTATTTGGAAACTCAACAGGCTCGCAGCCGAGTGCCCTCAGCAAATTTTCAAATATGGTCGGCGCCTCAGCATTATCTATGCCCATATCTTCAAATGGTCTTAAAAGCATACAGCCATAATATGCACCAGCCCTTATTCCCTTTAACGGTCTTTTTACTGCTGTCTTGATCTTTTCAAAACCAATCTTGTCTCTTAAAACTTCAAGATAATGAATCACATTCAGACTGCCGTCATATTCTTCTTCAATAAAACTATTTACAACACTCCTCTTATCCTTGTCATCCCTCACAACCTTATTTGTACGTTTTAAGACATTGTAGCAAACGGAGCAGAGGGTTGTTACCGAATCCCCTTCCTTTCTCGCATTAACCAGAACCTTTGTAGGCGCGGTCAAGCCCATGACATTATCAGGCGTCAAAGGAAATGTCGCGCCGCAGCAGTTCCACTGGTCAAGTTCCATCAACTCAAAACCAAGCAAAACTGCGGACTGTCTTGCCGAGGTGTCAAATCCTTTTGCAACGGTATTTAATGTGCAGCCGGGGTAGTAGGGTATCTTCATGGATTTATAGTAATTAGAGGCTATTGCAAAACTCTATTTTTGTCATTCCCGCAGAGCTTCTGAGCGGGAATCCATTGATTTTTAAAGTCGTTAAAACCTGGATCCCCGATAAAAGCACTCGGGGATGACACTTTTGCAAAAGGCTCATTCGTTCGGAATAATTTTTGTTTCTCCGAACTACGAACTAACAACTCCGAACTGTTTTAACTTACGAATTTCCTGAACCCGCACACAATCGCCTGCTGTGGCGCATTTTTCAAAAATGGGAAAGGAATCTCTTTGATCTTTTCGTGGTCTTCGCCCTTCCTTAAAGTAATCTGCCGAAGCGCCTCTAAAATCTTTGCGGCGCTTACACCTTTAGGACATCTGCAATAACACTGGAGACATCCCACACACAACCACGGTGAGTTCGCACTTTTTACCGCATCTTCCTGTCCCAACTGCAGGAGTCTTATAACCTCCCTCGGCCCGAAATCCATTGCATAAGACACAGGACAGCCTCCTGTGCAGTTCCCGCACTGGTAACAATTGGCAAGCTCCTCGCCACTGATCCTCTCAATGAGTTTTACAAATTCGCTCTGTAGGTTTTCTTTTCCAAGTTTTATGAGCATAATTAATCAAGGGTTCAAGGGTTCAAGGGTTCAAGGGTTCGAGGGTTCCAGGGTTCGAGTGCAAAGGTTTTTCCTTGAACCCTTGCCCCCTTGAACCCTCGAACCCTATTTTTTATACTTCTCCACCCCTATCTTGAACAAATCGCTCCCGTATATATCATTCACCACAATTGCCGGAAAATCCTTCACCTCAAGCCTTCTAATTGCCTCCGGACCCAAATCTTCATACACAATAATCTCCGCCCTTTTAATGGTCTTGGCAATGAGGGCAGCTGCGCCGCCGACTGCCGCAAGATACACTGCCTTATTTTTCTTCATCGCATCAATTACTTCCTGCGAGCGCTGTCCCTTGCCTATTGTCCCTTTCAAACCAAGTTCTAAAAGTCTCGGCGTATATACATCCATTCTGCCGCTGGTTGTAGGACCTGCAGAACCAATCACCTGACCAGGCTTTGCCGGTGTCGGTCCTACATAATAAATCAACTGACCTTTAACATCAAAAGGTAGCTTTTCGCCTTTATCCAGGAGTTCAATAAGCCTTTTATGCGCCGCATCCCTTGCTGTGTAAAGGACACCGGTTATCAAGACCTTATCCCCTACCTTGAGTTTCTCCACATCCGCATCAGTTAGCGGTGGGGTTATTTTGATTGGGTGGTGATTCATAAACGGTTTAATCGGTTTAAACAGTTTAAACAGTTTAAACCGTTTTTATATTATCGCCTCCTTATGCCTTGCCGCATGGCATTGGACATTCACCGCCACCGGCAGGCTTGCAATGTGGCACGGCGCTGTCTTTATGTGAACAGCGAGGGCTGTTGTCCTTCCGCCAAAACCCATTGGCCCGATGCCAAGATTATTAACCTTCTCCAGCAATTCTTTTTCAAGCGCATCTAATTCCTTATCAGGATTATCACTGCCAACCTCTCTTAAAAGCGACTCTTTTGCCAAGATTGCACTCTTTTCAAAATTCCCGCCTATGCCTATGCCTACGATAATGGGCGGGCATGGATTTCCGCCTGCATCTTTCACGGTGTTTATTACAAAATCCTTTATGGCCGGCAATCCCTGAGACGGCTTGAGCATAGCAAGCCTGCTCATATTCTCGCTGCCTGCGCCTTTGGGTGCGATGGTTATTTTTACCTTGTCTCCGTCAACGATATTTGTGTGGATGATGGCGGGTGTATTATCTTCGGTATTTTTTCTCGTAAGCGGATGGCAAACCGATTTTCTCAAGTATCCTTCGGCATACCCCTGTCTCACCCCTTCATTGATTGCATCTTCCAAAGAGCCGTCAATTGTCGCATTCCGGCCTATCTCAACAAAAAAAACTGCAATGCCAGTGTCCTGACACATGGGCGCATCTTCTTTTAAGGCAATCTGGGCATTCTCAATAATCTGGTCAAGAACCTCTTTGCCCAGAGGAGACTCCTCTTTTCCTCTGAACCCTTCCAATGCCAGCACAACATCGCTGCCCAACTCACACGCAGCCCTGATGCAAAGTTCTTTTACTTTTGAAGTTATTTCTGATGTGGAAATATGGCGCATTTTTCAAATGAAAGGATGAGGTTGAGAAGTTAAGAGGTTAAGAAGTTAAGATTGCTTATCTTCAAAACTTCTCATCTTCTTAACTTCTTTTTTTATATCTTTATTTCCTCAACCAACTTCCTTATCGCGGAAACCGAATTATCAAACGCCTTCTTCTCTTCCGCATTCAATTCAATCTCTATTATCTCTTCCACGCCGCTGCTTCCGAGTTTTACCGGAACGCCTACGAAAATGCCGTTCACGCCGTATTTCCCGTTGCAGTATGCGGCACATGGAATAATCCTTTTCTTATCTCTTATTATGGATTCCGCCATCTCAACCACAGCGGCTGACGGCGCATAAAATGCGCTGCCGGTCTTCAATAAACCCACTATCTCGCCGCCTGCCTTTTTTGTCCTCTCCATGATGGTGTCAATCTTCTCCTTTTTAAGAAGCTGCGTTAACGGTATACCTGCAATACTGCAATATCTCGGAAGAGGCACCATCTCATCTGCATGTCCTCCTATGACCATTGCATGGACATCCTCCACCGATACTTTCAATTCCATAGCTACAAATGCCTTGAGCCTTGCTGCATCAAGGGCGCCGGAAAGACCAATGACCCTGTTGGGAGGAAAACCACTCACCTTCCATGCCACATATACCATCACATCCAACGGATTGGTAACAACGAGGATAATGGCATTGGGCGAATGTTTGGCAATCTGCTCGACAACGGCCTTGACAATGCCGGTATTGGTATTTATCAGATCGCTCCTGCTCATCCCAGGCTTTCGCGCTATGCCTGCGGTGATAATCACCACATCGGAGTTCGCAGTATCCTTGTAATCGTTCGTTCCGGTAATCGCGGAGTCAAAACCCTCAATGGGCGACGCCTGCGTAAGATCAAGCCCCTTACCCTGCGGAACCCCCTCCACCACATCTATCAAGACAATATCCCCAAGCTCTTTTATCCCTGCCCATACAGCAGCATGGGCGCCTACATTGCCTGCACCAACGATTGTTAGCTTTTTCCGGGCCATTTCACCTCCCAAATACCGTGATTCGTATTCGTTATGCGTGACCGCAAAAGCATAATTCACAGACACGGTCAACAGTCACGGCCTTGTGTATACTGTATACAGAAACACCTTAACTGTCAAGTATAAAATAGGGGCTGTCAAGCCAATAATTAATTGCTTGATTTATACTATGCTGTAACTATTACGAGGAACTTTTATAGGTGTGCAAGGGTTTTTTTCTTTTATAATGACTCAGCTACCTCTATAGCTTCTCTTAGATTTATAGCCCCTGTGTATAATGCCTTTCCAATTATTATACCTTCGAGTTTTAAACCTTTAAAACCCTCTATATCTTTCACAGAGCTCATGCCGCCTGAGGCTATTACGGGTATATTAACCGCATGCGCCATTTCTTTAGTGGCCTTTACATTCGGGCCTGTAAGCATTCCATCTCTTGCTATATCTGTATAGATGATGCATGTTATGCCTAAACTCTCCAGTCTTTTCGCAAGGTCAGTCGCCTTTTCTGACGTTACTTTGACCCAACCCCTTGTTGCGACCATCCCGTCTTTGGCATCTATACCAACTGCTATGCCTTCCGGAAACATCTTGCACGCCTTTTCTACTATTTGAGGATTTTCTTGCGCCACTGTGCCAATAATAACCCTTTTAACGCCTTGACTGCCGAGGTAATTTTTTATAGTCTCCAAATCTCTTATTCCGCCGCCGATCTCCACAGGTGTTTTTATAGATTGAATTATTTTCTTAATGGTATCCTGATTTTTAGGTATTCCTTTTATTGCACCATCAAGGTCAACAATATGTATCAGCTTTGCGCCGGCCTCTTCCCATTTTTTCGAGATTTCAACAGGGTTTTCAGAATAGACAGTTTCAGCATCCATCCTCCCCTGTGTAAGGCGCACGCATTTGCCGTCTTTTATATCTATAGCTGGTATGATTAGCATTGGATTATGATTTCACCCTTGACAAATTATACACTTTGTTAAACAAAGCATCGTTTAGTGTTTTGCTGACCCCTGACAAAATAGGAGATTTACTCATTGACTAAATCTCTTTCCTGATTTTATCAAAAATAAAATCAGCTATTTTGTCAAGGGCTGAGAGCAAAACACATAATTTGTCAAGGGTTCATGTCCCCAAAATTCTTCAGAATCCTCTGTCCGACCTTTTGGCTCTTTTCCGGATGAAACTGACATGCGAATATATTGTCCTTCCAGATGCTGCTTACAAAGTCTATTCCATAACTGGTTTTTGTTGCAACCACGCTCCCATCTTTCGGCAGAACATAATATGAATGCACAAAGTAAAAATAAGAGCCGTCCGCAATATCTTGTAAGGCAGGAGGTCTTCTTTCAATCTTTATGTCATTCCACCCCATGTGGGGGATCTTTAAGTGTTGCGTGTTGCGTGTTTCGTGTTGCGTGTCAAAAGAAAATTTTATAACTTTACCCTTTATAATATCAAGTCCCTTATGTTTTCCAAATTCTTCGCTCTCTGTGAACAAGAGCTGAAGCCCAAGGCAGATACCTAAAAACGGCTTGCCTGAATTTATAGCGCTGAGTATCGGCTCAATAAGTCCGTAGTTTCTAAGATTATCCATGCAGTCTTTAAATGCGCCAACACCGGGCAGGACCACATGACTTGCATTTGCAATATCTTTCGGATTTCTCGTAACTATACACGTGTGCCCAACCCGCTCAAAACCCTTCTGGACACTCCTTAAATTACCCATGTCATAATCAATAATGGCAATCATAAAACAGCTATGCAACAGCTATTAAGCTATCGAGCTATCAAGTTTTAAAGCTCGATAGCCCGTAGCTTGATAGCTTGATCGCTATAGCCTTCCCTTCGTTGACATTACTCCCTTTATTCTCGGATCTACTGTTGTCGCCTCTCTCAATGCCCTGCCAAGGGCCTTGAAAAGAGCCTCAATCATATGGTGAATATTTCTTCCATAAGGCACGCTGACATGCAGGGTCATACCGCTTCTGTTAACAATGGCCTGTAAAAAATCTTCTATAAGATCAGCTTCAAAATTTTTTATCTTACTCTTTTTTGGCATCGCAACCTTGTATACAAGGTAAGGCCTGTCGCTTATATCCATGCTCACCGAGGCTATGGCCTCATCCATCGGCACAAAGGCAGTGCCATACCGTTTAATACCTGCCTTAGCGCCTAATGCCTTTTTTACCGCATCGCCAAGACAAATACCAATATCTTCAACTGTGTGATGATAGTCTATTTCAATATCGCCTCGCGCCTTAATCTTTAAATCAAAGAGACCGTGTTTTGCAAAAAGGGATAACATGTGGTCAAGGAAGGGAATGGATGTTCTAATGTCATATATCCCTCTGCCATCCAGATTCAAATTAAGCATTATGTCTGTCTCTTTAGTCTTTCTATTTATTTGTGCTTTTCTCGCCATATCTTCCCCCCCAATTATTAGACCAAGACTCTCCTTGGAATGAGTTTCATTCTACAAAAAGAAACACTATTGATTCAAGGATAATCTTTTGACTACCTATATTTTTCATTATCAAAGATTTTGCAGCAAATCCCCAACAAAAAAAATTTTGGCATGAAGGCAAAAAAATCTTGACAAAGAATAAGAAATAGGATAAATAAGGTCTGAAATGTTTAGATTGAGTCGAGCGGCAGAATATGCAATACGTGGGATGCTTCATCTTTCCAGTAAACCTGATTTAGAGGCAACTGGCATCGAAGAGGTGTCAAAGGCCCAGGATGTGCCTTCAGCATACCTTGCAAAGCTGTTTCAGCTATTGGCAAAAAAGGGATATGTAAGGTCATTCAGGGGCGCTGGAGGAGGATTCGCACTGGCAAAGAGTCCAAAAGACATTACACTTTTGGAGATTATTGAAACATTAGAAGGACGTATATTCTTAAATGATTGTCTTATCCGCGAAGGCTATTGCCCCAAAGACAATGTATGCCCTGTTCACGATGTATGGAGAGAGGCGCAGAAAAAATTTCTGGAACACCTAAATAACTGCACCTTTGAGCAACTTGCTGCAAATGCGATTAAAAAGCAAAAACTAAGAGGGTAAGTTTTTTTACCCTTAATTAGGATAAAGAACATCCGAATTATCCTAAACAAAGGAGGAATATTTATGAAAGGACATGTAGCAACCCATAAACAGGAGATTAACATGAAATGCGGAAATAATATAAATTCTGAAACAAAAAAGACTAATGCCTTGCTTTTATCAAAAATGTGCGACACAAAGTCAGCATCACAATTCATTCCAAGTTGGCCGCTACCTTATAATAATAAACTCAAGAGAGACCTGTCCCTTCATTACTCAGATAAAGCTAATAAAGAAAAGTTAGAGAGGACTGATGCCCTGTATCGAGAAGGAAAAGACATTAACGGAGAAAAAGATTCTATAAAGGTTTATTTTAAAGAAATTAAAGACTACCCCCTTATCTCTTCTGAAGAAGAGATAAAACTTGCGAGAAGGATCGCTAAAGGTGATAAGAAGGCAAGAAGAAAAATGGTAGAGGCAAATCTCCGTCTCGTGATAAATATCGCAAAACATTATATGCACAGGGGGCTACCGCTTCATGACCTCATTGAAGAGGGTAATATAGGACTCATTCAGGCAGTCGAGCATTTTAAAGCATCAAAGGGATGCAAGTTTTCTACATATGCCACCTTCTGGATAAAGCAGGCCATTGAAAGGGCGATAATCAATCAGGCCAATGTAGTAAGAGTCCCGATACATGTTACAGCAGATATATCAAGACTAATGAGAGTATCAAGAGAGCTTACAACTGTATTAAAGAAACAGCCTGATATCCTGGAGCTTTCTGAAAAAACAGGTTTTTCAGGCAGGTATATAAAGAAGCTTACCACTATCATTAATAAGAACTATTCTCTCGACTCTGCGATACATAAAGACAGCGACCAATCGCTTTTAGATTTGATTGAGGATAATACAGTTCCGCAACCGGTGGAATTAATAAATCAGTCAATGAGAACAGAGAAGATAAATAGTTGGTTAAGGATGCTTGATGACAGAGAAAATACTATTATAAGGCGAAGATTTGGCTTTGTAGACGACGAGCCGCAGACACTGCAACACATTGGGAAATCAATAGGTGTAAGCAGGGAAAGGATACGACAGATTGAGCGAAATGCCCTGATAAAGCTAAAGGATATTGCAGCGCAGTCTGACATCGAATCCTTGGAAGCTATATAATCTCGTTCTTTATATCGGTTAAAAAAAGGGATTCTTTTTTGTGCATCACCACACCCATGAGGGTGTGGTGATGCACATTATGGACAAAAGACCTGCATTGACTTACATAAACGCTAAGGACAAGGGGTGAGTCTATGAAATGTTAGATACGGCCTTGACATCTAAATATGTTCGTCTATTAATTTAACAATAGGTAAACCCCCAGCTTTGCTGGGGGACTCGCAGGGTTTGACATTTACAGGATTGTGCTTTGTTCCGCTATAAATATTTCGGTTCTCACTGTTGTCATGCCCGAATGGTTCTATCGGGCATCCAGTCATAAAATATGGATTCCCGCTAAATACATGCGGGAATGACGATTCGATGGTTTTGATTTTAACAGATTGCGATTAGCCCCCTTTGAGGGGGCAGCAATCATAAAACCTCCGGCTTTGCCGGAGGATACTTATTGAGACAAAAATAATCGGATTATCCTAATTCAAAAAATAAATCTATAGGAGGGATTTATGATTGAACATGCAGCAACACATGAAGCAAAGTGGCACACCAGCATATGGCCCTTGGTATTGAGCGTCGGCATCCTCTTTTTGGCGCCACTGTCATTCGCCTTCTACTTTGTCTACAAAAACCTTCTTCTTGCAGCAATCTTCCTTGGCATAGGCGCGCCTTTGACGCTTATATCCATAGCAGGCTGGGTTAAGGAGGGCATTGAGGATATACACCATTACAGTGAAGGCCACAGCATATGGGCTATGCCTATATTCATCCTCGCAGAGGCCCTTCTCTTCGTAGGCTTCTTTGCTGCCTACTGGGTAACGCGGCTTACACAGCCTTCATGGCCGCCTCAGGGAACACCTGAGATGCCTTTCCTTGCACCTATCATTATGACCATCGTGCTCATTTCATCAAGCGTCACCATTCATTTTTCAGAGAAGAGGCTTGAGGAGAATGATCACGGTGGATTTGTAACATGGCTTATCGTAACAATAGCCCTCGGTTCATTGTTCTTGGGATTGTCATCCTATGAATGGTCTGAGCTCTGGCATGAAGGGTTTACCCCGAAGACAAATATATACTCATCTGCGTTTTTCTCTCTTACAGGTTTCCATGGATCCCATGTCCTGGTTGGTCTTGGAATATTCCTCTGCGCCCTCATACCGGCATTTGGAGGAAAGATAAGCAAGTCCTATGTGACTGCCGCTTCTATGTACTGGCATTTTGTAGATATTGTCTGGCTCTTTGTGGTATCGCAGGTCTACTTCTGGTGATTAAGTATGATTGCACAGATTAATGAGATAGATTACACAGATTCTCAGGCCGCCCGTCGTTTTCTAATCTGTGTAATCAGTTTTTCAGAATCTGCGTAATTAATTTTTTGAAAGGAGTGATATTATGGGTAAAATAAATATTAAAAGGCTGGTGAGGCTATTCTCCATACCCATCATCCTTCTGGCATGTGCAGCGCATGCAACAGGAGGGGATACCACTGAGTATATCCCCCATGAGGGATGGGATGAACTATGGAGAGAGATGATGATAGATATTGCTGCAATCGGTATAATGTTTGCGTTGTTAACAGTCTATCTCCTGATAAGATATAAGAGGAAAAGTCCTCAGGATACAGGGACAGCTAAAAAGCTCAGTCCTGTTGCTGCGCTTGGCTGGGTGCTGATCCCTGTCTTTGTCTTCCTGGCTGATGATATCTATCTCGGTCTTGAGAACTTTGTGCACTACAAGAAGTTTAGAAATGTTCCGCAGAACGCCTACACCGTAGAGGTTATGAGCTACATGTGGGGTTGGGAGATAGAGTATTCTGAAGGCATAAAGACCCAGAATGAGATGCGTGTTCCGGCTGGACGGCCGGTTCATGTAAAACTGAAGAGCCGCGATGTAATACACACCTTATTTATGCCTGATTTCAGGGTCAAGTGGGATGCATTGCCAGGCACTGTTCAATATCTTTGGTTCTATCCCACCAAGGTGGGAGAGCATGTGATGACATGCACTGAGTTCTGCGGCACACTCCATTCATCTATGCACGGAAAGGTAATAGTTATGACAGAGGATGACTTCTCCAGATGGATTGAAGAAAATAAGCCAAAAGAAGGAGGGGCAGTATGAGCGCTACAACAGAAACACTGAGTGTTAAAACAGGCTTTAGTCTTAAGGAATGGATATTCACTACAGACCATAAGAGGGTGGCTGTCCTCTATATGATAGGCTCTTTTGCGGCATTCTTTGTGGCAGGCT
>MGQA01000062.1:24543-25292 GCA_001797665.1 Deltaproteobacteria bacterium GWF2_42_12
TGCTCATGAGGACAGAGCTCGCATATATAGGTCCCACGCTGACTGAGAATCCAACAAACTACAATGTGTGGCTCTACTTTCACGGCGCCGCGATGATACTTGGTTATCAGATACCTGCCCTCACAGGATACTTTGCAAATTACTATGTTCCCCTGATGATAGGCGCAAAGGATGTTGCCTTTCCGAGGGTCAATGCATTGAGCGTGTGGCTTTACTGGATGGGGATTGTGCTGGCGCTTCTTACATTTGTAATCCCGGACCCCCCTGACATCATGTGGACAGGCTATCCGCCTTATTCTATCTTATCGCCGGGCAACACCTCTTTCTATACATTCACTGTCCTTCTCATCGGTTTCTCATCCATTGCCGGAGGCATCAATTTTCTGACCACAATAATTCGTATGAGGGCTCCGGGGATAACATGGGGCAAGCTGAATATATTCATATGGTCCACTATGGCCGCCTTTGTGCTTCAACTTATATTCGTTCCAATCCTTGGCGTGGCTGTTACAATGCTTACACTTGACAAGTACCTCGGCACAAACTTCTTCAATGCGGCAATGGGTGGAAGCCCCCTCATATACGAGAACCTCTTCTGGTTCTATTCCCATCCTGCTGTTTACGTGATACTCCTTCCGGCTGTGGGCATACTCTACGAGATAGTCGGCACATTCACAAGGAACAGGATCTTTAACTACAAGGGAGTTGTCTTCGGCGGTATCTGGGGCACTGTTGCCCTGAGTGGCGTT
>MGQA01000063.1:0-18559 GCA_001797665.1 Deltaproteobacteria bacterium GWF2_42_12
GTAAGATTTCTCTTTAGTATCAACAAATATTATCAAGATAAGTTTAATATTCCAATGGGGATATTTGTAGATAAAGAACGTGGCGAGATATATGTGGCAGATAATGGTAGAAACGAGGTTTTAGTATTTGACATAAAGGGTACGCCGATTTTTAAGTTTGGCAAGACTCAGGGTGTTTCAAGTCCTATTGATTTGGTTGTTAAAGATGACAATATATATTTGACGCAGGAAGGAAAGCCATATATAGAGATCTTTAACTATAGAGGTGAAGCGATCGGGCAAATTAAACCTCCTCAAAATATACCCTTTTCTCCCGGAAGGTTAACGCTTGATGAGGATGGTAGTATCTACGTAATTAATAAGGAGAAAGTGGGCTGTTTGGTGTTTGATAAAAATAATGTGTTTGTGAGGAAGATTGGTAACGAACTCACATCTCTAACAGGGATAGCGCTTTCAAAGGATAAGGTATATTTGATAACACCTTTTGATAGCCGTGCAATACAAATATACGATAAACAAGGGAATTTTATTGCGGCATTTGAAGGGATTCAGGACAAGGGAGGGACTCTCGGTCTGCCAACCTCTGCAATAGTAGATAAAAATGGCCTTTTATGGCTAATTGATGCGTTAAGGGGCGTGGTAATATATGATAAAACTAATCAAGAACTTACAAGGTTTACTGAATATGGGGGAACTCAGAAACAATTATTTTTCAGTGTTGATATTGACTTTAATGAGGATAATATGATATTTATATTGGAAAAGGGGGCAAAAAGGGTTACTGTCTTTAAAGAAGTGACAACCAAATAATAAATTTATGAACTCTCTGAAAAACTACCGAACTTGTCATTGCGAGCAAGTGAGCCTTTAGCCCTGAGCCAAAGTCCTGAGCGAAGCGAAGGAACAGCGAAGGGGAGGAATCTCTTGCTTACGCAATTGCCATATAGCAAAAATCTCCGAGTTTGCTTCGGCTGCACCTCGCAACCGTAAAAATCGCTCCTCGCAATGACATTCTAATGGTTTTTCAGAGGTTCCTATAGTTTTTTATTGTAAAGGGGTGGAGGTGTGCAAAGCTTCCAATAGAAAAAATTCGTTTTCTCTTAATACAATTTCATAGTTGTAGTATGTTTAAAGATGTATTCTAATTTTTTATGGACTTATCTCTACAACATGGAATTAGGAGATATAATGTTCTATCTATGCACACCAAATATGTCAAGAGATAGCTATCGAAGTATACATAACCTATTGAATACCGCTTTCCGTAACATTCTATATTTCTCATTAATTTTAATCTTATCAATACCTAATCTCTATGCAGGTGAATATCACAATCCAAAAGAGAGGACAGTTTCAAATTATGAGAGTCTTGCCTGCTCCCAGTGCCATACCATGCACGGTTCTCAGGGGGGGGAGTCTATGCTATATGGGGGGTCAAGTCTTCAACCAAAACTTCTTAGGCATCAGTCCATATTGGAGCTTTGTCTTTTCTGCCATGACGGCATTACTAGTGTAGCTATAATGGATGATCGTATTCCTCCTGATATCTCAAATAATACCAGTTACCTCGCCTCTGCCGGAGATTTTAGACACAGTAATGTAGATAATGAAGCCAATAGGCATAGCATAGGGATTGCTGCACCCACGCCTCCTGGAAATAATAATCCTACAGCGTGGGCTGAAGTTACGACAAGGTTTGGTTCTGACTTTAACTGCCTTTACTGCCATGCCCAGCATGGGAATAATAATTATAGAAATTTGAGATATGACCCAGGGAATCCAGGAAACGACTCTCCTACAAACGCCAATCGAGTTGAAATAAGCTATGCATTTGACTCTGGGTCTATGCCAAATGATGATGCCAAAGATGTAAATTACTATGGCCCAAATGTCGGCACAAACCCTAATAAATTCAGTAGGGGCAATGTTGCGTTCAGAAGGGCCCCGCTTGATAACGACACTAACCCTGTAAGGGGCATTTCTGCATGGTGCGGCAGATGCCATTCAAAGTTCTATGGGGTAAGTAACACGTATAACGACGCAGGCGCTTCTTATCTTGGCGGGAGTCCAAGCACAGGCATTGCTGGATTAGGAGATAATAATGCAGGCAACCCATGGTATAGACACCCTGTGGGAGATATAACTCTAACTATTGCAGCATCATCTACAAACTTGCATGGAGATTATAGCAGTTCATCTTATATTAATTTGAATAAGGTGCGTGTTATAGAGCCTGATTCGCCACCTGTTGTAAATGGCAACGAGCAGCCTTTCTGCCTTTCCTGCCATTATGCCCACGGGGGCGGGAATCCCGGTGCTGATCAGACACTAAACCACAGTAATTTGGTAAAGATAGATGCAGAAGGGGATATCAATATGTGGGATACAACAAATTATAACACTGCCACCCCAAACATGCGCAATGTCTGCCAGCAGTGCCATAATCAGTAAATTTCTAATCACCCTCGCCCCTCGTCACGCTTAGCGTGACCTCATAGGAGAGGGCAGGGTGTGGGGTGAAGAATTTAAGGAATTACTGAATGGGTTGATTGAAGAAAGATTGAGGAAGCTAATACGAATGTAAACAATAAACTGACCGTAGCGTTGCCCTTTATGGGTAACGGTTTTTCGTTGGCACGCTTAGCGTGCCGTTGGGAATAAACCCCAAACGCTACATTTTCATTGTGGTTGTATTTATGTGTCGTCAGGAGTTTCCTCCTGAGGGTAATCGGGTGGCAGAACAATGATTCTACACTTCCATAATGAATTACTTTGCTTCAACCACTGCTGATTTATTAACGAGGTTGAGGCGCAGAGCGGTAAGTATATTGACACGTCTACTGCCAACATGTTAATAACCTTTGCAACCAATGCTATAGCAGGGATGTGATTTTTTATAAACTACCTGGACAGCGGACATAAATGTTCACTGTAAATGCCGGCCTAAAGGCCAGTAATTACAGGGTGAGTGGCAGAGAAAAACAGAACCAAAGGCGGGCACAGCCAGCACTACCGCGGCAGGTATTACAAAAAGCGGTTGCTAAACTTGTCCCATTATATCTTTAAACGGGAACAACCGCTTTTTGTTATTTTGTTCTAAACAATTTTTTATTGAGTAATGATAAGAAAACATAGAAACAGGCTCTTAAGCCCTGTTTCTACAGAACACTTTGACGATAAAGGAGGGACAAAGAAATGGAGACCTTAAAGCAAGAAGCGCTCAAGGTTATTTCAAGACTGCCTGATACTGCCAACATTGATGATATTATGTACGAGCTTTATGTAATTGATAAAGTCAAAAAGGGCAGGGAAGCGGCAGAACGCGGTGAAATAATTTCTACCGACGATCTCAAGAGAGAAATGCAGACGTGGTAGAGTGGACTTATCCCGCAAAGCAAGACTTAAAATCTATTTATGACTACATTTCAAGGGATTCAAAATTCTACGCACAAAAGGTATCATTTGAAATTGTTGAAAAATCTGAAAAGTTAGATATCTTCCCTGAAATCGGCAGAATAGTTCCAGAAATAGGAGATCCAAAAATTCGAGAGTTATTAATACAAACGCATTAAATAATGTGTCATTACGAGGAGCAGAGCGACGAAGTAATCCCCTCAAACTATGAGATTGCTTCGCTTTGCTCGCAATGACAATGTAACAATACTTAGTGCGTTTGTATTAATATATTCATACCGTCTTATTTACGAAATATTTCCTGACAAAATTGAGGTGCTCGCATTAATTCATGGCAAGAGAGATTTTTTAAAAATAAATTTGGAAGATAGAAAATAAAGTTTGTTCTCCGGCACAGCCGCAGGAACAGCGCAGTAAGGCAGTATCAGAGAGTCAAAAAGTCAGGGCGAAATAGCTGATGGCTCATAGTAAGAGCAACAGCGATGTAGAGTGGGCGCCTGTCCCGGAATGTTTTTATCAGGGGGTGAGGGTAGAGTGTAAGAAAAGAATCTATTGTTGTGGTTTTGAAAGCAGTGTTAAATGAGTAATCCAATAGAGCTGATAAAGAAATTTTCAAAACATTTAAGATTCAGCCAACATGCAAAGGATGAGATGCTGTATGAAGAGTTTGGCGAGATATATGGAGCGGATATAAAAGAGGCATTAACAAATTGTGAACTTCTGGAAGAATATTCCGGTGATAGACCGTATCCCAGCTATTTGGTATTCGGGAAAACCAACAATGGAAGACCATTACATATTGTCTGTGCGCCTTTGATAGAGGATAAGAAATTGGTAATTATAACAGTGTATCAACCTAACCCGGAATTTTGGATTGATTTCAGGAGGAGGAAATCATGAATTGTGTATTGTGCGGAGGGGGTGTTGAGAAAAAGGTCGTTGATGAAGAGATTAAGGTTTTTAACGATCATTTTCTGCTCAAGATGGAGACAGAGGTCTGTAAAAACTGCGGTGAAAGATATTATGCCGAAGGGCAGATTGATGAATTAATTCATCTAAAGAAAAGACTTGAAAAAGAAAAAACAGGGTGTCATGAAGTAGGTAAAGTTTATCAGATGTCATCTTGATAACCGGCCTCAACTGAGACTGTAACTTAACCCTTCAGGGTTAAAGAAAAGGAAACAGGCTGGAGTTGGGTGGCGGCAGGTCTCCATACCGGCCATAGATAGTATTCAGCGGCATAAGAAGCCGCATTATTATTTAAAAGGGGGACTATAAACCCCGTTAGACCTAATCAAACCAGTATGTTTATAATCAAAGAAAAAGGGTTAAAAGATTCGGGTTCAACGGGGGAAATGAAGTCTGGAAAAAAAGGAGGTCTAACTGAGTGAAAAAGATTGCGGTTATAATTTTTTTGACTTTTATTCTTATCGGCAGTATTATTGGCGGTGGTTATTACTGGTATAAGAAGCAGAATACGCCGCCCCAGACTGTAGCCTATAAGAGCATTGAGGAGGTTGATAGAGATATAGCAAGGCTTGAGCCTCTTGATAAGGCAGGAAGAATATCTTGGCAGAATAAATATCTGCTTAGCGTTGCATATTTGCAGAAGGGCAGGGTAGCTGATGCTGTAAAGGGCCTTGAGGAGGTTACAAAACTCAAACCTAATTTTTATAAGACATATGAATCCCTTGGTATGGCATATTACAGGCTCGATGAGATTGAAAAGGCTGTGTCAACATGGGAAACGGCAGTCAAGATGAGTCCGGATGCTGCGCATCTTAATGAGATATTAGCCAGGGCAAAACAAAGGATAGAGATTAAAAGGCGGATTGAAACCCTTGAACAGGAGGTAAAGCAGGAGCAGGTCAATTGGCAGAAAAAGCTTGAACTTGCAATGCTATATCTTACAATGAAAAGGGCGGCTGATGCAAAGACCCTTCTTGAAGACGTATTGAAGATAAAAAAGGATGATGCTGATGTTTATGATTCTGTTGCCCAGGCCTATGCAATGAGCGGAGATTTTGAAAAGGCAATAGCTGCTGAGAAAAAGGCCCTTAAATTAAAACCAGGCGACGAAGCTCTTAAAAAAAGACTTGCTGAGATGGTGAGATTGAGGGAGGCGATTAAAAAAGGGGAATTTCATAAAAACCAGGAAACAGGTGGGCGGCCATAGGAAATTAAAACAAGTTTGGCAACAATTAAAAGCTGGAGAGGGGTATATGTTTAAAAAAATCCTTACAGCCTTAGATAATTCATCCTATTCAGATTATGGAATGGATGCTGCAATTCAAATTAGCAAGGCATTTGGATCAACTGTTGCAGGTTGCCATGTTTACGCAGCGCGTCTCCATGAGACGAGATTTATGGATATGGAGTCTGGGCTTCCAGAGAGGTATCAATCAGAGGCTATATTAAAACGTCAGAGAGATATCCATGAGAGCCTCATATCAAAAGGCCTTGGAATCATCTCAGATTCTTATCTCGACAAGTTTGAAAAAAAATGCCAAGAGGTTAATGTAAGCTATGAAAGAAAGAACAGAGAGGGTAAAAACTTTGTAGAGATATTAAAGGAGATTGAAGAGGGCGAATATGACCTTGCTGTTATGGGTAGCCTTGGAATGGGCGTTGTAGAGAATAGTTTAATAGGCAGTGTATGCGAGAGGGTTGTAAGCAAGACAAGAAAAGACATCCTCATAGTAAAATCTCCCTTTTTCCCTCCTTTAGTAAAATCCCCCTCTTCTCCCCCTTTTCCAAAGGGGGATGAAGGGGGATTAGGCAACATCCTTGTCGCCATTGACGGTAGCCCATATTCTTACTGGGGATTGATGGTTGCCCTCGGATTTCAAAAGGCTTGGGGACAGATTTCAAATCTGTCCCCACAAATAGAGGCAGTAGCTGCGTTCGACCCATACTTTCATCAGGTTGCTTTTAAGAACATTGCGAACTCCCTTTCTGATGAGGCAGCACAGGTATTTAGATTTAAGGAGCAGGAAAAGCTCCATGATGAGATTATAGATAAAGGGATGGCTAAATTATATCAGGGCTATCTGGATATGGCTGCGAGGGTTGCAAATGCGCGAGGTGTCAAAATAAAGACAACATTATTGGAAGGCAAGGCATATAATGAGATACTGAAACATGTTCAATCAGTAAAACCCTCCCTTCTCATGGTAGGCCGTTTTGGTCTGCACCAAGTGCCTGAGTCAGATATGGGGAGTAATGCACAGAATCTCTTGAGGTTTGCGCCATGCAATATATTTATTGGTGGCAGGGGATTTAGTCTTGAAGAAGTCATTAAAACCCAGTTAGATGCCCTTCCTTCTGTAGAGTGGGCACAGAGCGCATTAGCGCGGTTGGAAAAGGTTCCGCCTTTTGCAAAGGGCATGGCAAAGAAGGCGATAGAAGATTTTGCAAGAGAAAAGGGGAAGCGTAAGATAACCGATGGAGTCATGGATGAGGCCGTTAAAAAACTTCTTCCGCCATCTGCCAGAAAGGCAATGGGTATTGAAAACTGAAGTATGCAATAGCAAATTTTTATGTATATTTTTTTCTGACGGACTTTTTTCTGACAGATTTTTACCTTGACAATTTTTAAGATATAGATTTTAATAAAAGGTATATTTTTAGCCAAGGAGGGTGTTTTGTTTATGAACATATTAAGGAAAGGTGCGATACTCGGGAGTATAATCGTATTTTTATTTGCAGGCATGACAAGCGCTGGTGAAAAGATTTCAAAGGAAGAGGCACAAAAGCTGGCGCTTGAGCATCAGAACAACGGCAACAGGTATGATGATAACGGCAAGTTTAAGGAGGCAATAGCGGAATATCAGAAATCTCTGGAATATGTCTCTGATGATGCAAATACACTCTTTAATCTTGGCGTTGTCTATCTAAAGACCAATAAGCCTGAGGAGGCTGCGGCAACGTTTGAGAAATTTGTTAAAGTAGAGGGAAATGATGCAGAAGGTTATAATCTCCTCGGCATTGCATACCGTGGTTCCGGCAAGGAAAAAGATGCTCTGGGTGCCTGGGCAAAATCCCTTAAAATAAATCCGAACCAGCCAAAGGTTAAAGAGATGATGGGTGATAAATTAGCCAATTAGGAACATTGGCTGATTTATTTATTTTCGGTTTCTATAAATAAAATCCCCGTAACCGCACTGCGGTTGTGGGGATTTTTTTGTTTAACCCCCCCTTTTCTGCAGAAAGTATCTGTCTTAATGAATAGCAGGTGCAATATAAAAAATGGAGGCAGCATAGTTTATGCTTGATAACTTAAATGACACTTGATAACTTCAAACCTGAAAATATTAACTGGAGGCATTACTTTGGCGGCCTTTCATTTATAATGCTGATTCTTCAGCTGTTCACAGGCCTTTTCCTCATATTTTTTTATGAACCAACCCTGTCAGATGCATACAGGACTGTCCAGGGCATATCAAACCAGATTTATGCAGGGGCGCTGATACGGAATCTGCACCGATGGGTCCCCACCCTCTTGTTTATTGCTGTCCTTGTTCATACGATAAGGTGTTTTCTGAGAAAGGATTTCATGAGCCAGCAGAAAAGGGTCTTATGGCTTACAGGCTTTCTGCTCCTGTTGCCCATATTACTGCTTATAGCAACAGGTCTGGTAATCCCGTGGGAATGGAAGGGCTACTGGTTCATGGAGATGATTCCAAATTACTTCGGGGCGGTTCCGGTTATAGGACCGCAACTGAAAACTTTTTTTCTGGATACATACACCGTCCCGAGATATTATGTCCTTCACATACTTGTATTCCCAATAATTATATTCGTGCTGGTGGACTACCACATGCTTGTCAAGCTGAGAAAGCGCGGTATTTTCCATTATCTATTGAAACATTTGGTAGCTACGTTGCCATTCCTGGCGTTGCTGTTCTATCTTGCAACAGCCATACAGATACCTTCTGCTGACCCGCAGGAATTACCTATGCCGCTGGATGGGAGGAATATCATTGCGCCAGAATGGTACTTTTTGACGGTTCTATTGCCGTTTATGTACCTTAAGGACACCGTTTGGATCCCCATCATATCCATATTTGCGCCGCTCATCGTGCTTTTTGCGGTTGCATTCATGCCGTACTATTTAAAAGGGGACGAGAATGTCGGGGCAGAGTCCCGTGATGATAAATCACATCACAGGGCGACAGGCATAGCGCTCGTATGCCATAAACTGATGAGAAACAATATTGCCAGAAAGATTATTACTGGTGTTGTTGTTACCGTGATAACCGGCATGGTGGTGGGCCTTCTTTATATAGGCAATCATTATTCTCCGACGCTCGGCTGCAATTCCTGTCACAATGTGTCAAGGGGCATTAGGTTGGGTATCCCGCCAGAGGCATTTAAAGACCGTTCAAAAATTCCGCATTTGAATGACAATGAATGGATGATGATGCACTGGTATTATCCAGATGAGGTTTGGTGAAATTATGTTGAAAAATAGAGCCTTATTGCTTCTGCTCGCTGCTGTTATCTCTACGGCAGTCATAGGTATATATCTATTTTTGGTTTCCGGCGATAAGAAGGCAGTAATGGCTACAACCGATAAGTATATACAGGCTGTTATGAACAGGGATTTTGATGCCGTATATGACCTGAATGCTGCGTCCCGGAAACAGGTGGCTTTTATCTTAAAAGGACATGGCGCAGATAAGGAAGAACTTCTGAAACGGGCTTATAATGAGCAGAAGGCATTATTTGATTCAGCGGAGGAGGCATTTAATTCTAAAGCTGCATGGGCTGAGAAGTCAACCCTTTTTCAGGGTATGAGCTACAGGATATTAAATGTTACAATGGAGAGGGACATAGACAATCCCTCTGCATTTTTCAGGAAGAGGGTAAATGCCATTGTTGAGGTAGAGGTAGAATACAGGAAAAAAGAAGAGTCCCCGGTTTACAAGGGGAGGAGTATAAGGAAGGCCGTCTGCCTGATAAAACTGATACACAGTAAAAACATTACAAAAGCTGTCAGGTACATAGCAATTGATGATAAATGGCTGTTTAAAGGGATTACTGTAAGAGACGCGGATGTGGTTTATTGGTAATCAATCGGAAAAATGAACCGGGACAGCATCAGGATGTCAGTTCCCATCGCCCCTGTCCTGCCAGGAACCCCAGGAACCTATAATAAAAACTACTATGCCTGCCACTATCAGAAAGATGTGAAAGTTCTGCACCCTCAGCCCTGCTTTCATAGAGAACATAATATTTATCATACCGAGGAAAAACAGGACGCTGCCGAAAATTTTCAGGCCGACCCTCGTTCTTGGTCTGATATTACCTCTATTCCCCATACATCAATTACTCCATGGATTTTTTGTATAACACTTTGCTCCCGGGCGAAACTTAGCAGAAGCATAGGGCGCACAATAAATTTTAAGGAATATCCGATAATAACTTCTATTGTTTTTCGCGATAATATTTTTATAATATAATATAAGGGGATAATAAAGTCAATTTCACCGGTAGATTTTTCCCGGCGCTGGATTTTGGTTTACATCTTGATTATGAAAGATATATGAGATAAGATTAGCACGGAAGCTCAGGAGACTTCGGCTTTATGAATAATATATTAAAGACATTGGTATCATTGGCATATCTGTTCCTGTTTGCGAATCAGGTATTGGCATCCGACCTATCCATAGGCAGGATGCGTGTGGCCATATGGCCTGAATACGATGACCCCGGCATACTGGCCATCTACGACGGCAGGTTCAAGGATGAAAATCTATTTCCCACAGAGACAGCCTTCCTCATACCGGCTGATGCTGCAATAAGCGATGCATGCAGCCTGTCCCCAAAAGGCCAGCACTTCTGCCAGCTTTACAAACAGAAGAATGCCGGCAATAATGACGAGGTAAGCCTGAAGTTGCCCTACCCGAATTTCTATCTTAGCTTTCATATAAACCCCTTCAGGGAGAAAAAGGATAACAGGACATTTACATATGTCATTAAGGTCAATCATCCCACAGACAGGCTTGAGGTTGAGATACAGAGGCCGTTGAGGGCAGAAGGATTCAGTATTATGCCTCAGCCGCAGGAAAAGACCGAGAAAAAGGGCTTTGAGCATTACAGCTATGTGTTTGAAAATGTGCCGAAGGGGAAGGTCTTGGAGTTTAATGTCGAATATGTGAAGAAGGATAGCCAGCCGTCGGTTAATATAAAGTATTCACCCATGAACCAGCCTGCGCCGGTTGCCATACCCGCCGCTGTCCGGCCATTGACTGTTATTTATATTGCAGGAGTGGTGGGCGTCCTGGCGATGATAGGTTTGCTGTGGTTTATCTTTAAGAGGAAGAGATGAATAAATATATTGCAAATTGTAAAATGCAAAGTGCAAAATTTAGAAAACCTTTTTTTGTATTACTATTCACTATTCACTGTTCACTGCTCACTGTCTCAACTGCTCATGCATTGACAGTCCAGGAGGTTGCCACGGACCTTGCATGTCCGTGCGAATGTCCACTTGTGCTGGAGGACTGCAACATGAGCTGCGGTCTTGACTGGAAAGACCAGATAGGCCAGATGATAAGAGAGGGAAAGACAAAGGAAGAGATAATAAGGCATTTCATAGATGAATACGGCGATGAGGCGAGGATAACGCCTGCGCAAAGGATAAAGGGGAAGTTTTTTAAATATACGAGGGGGTTTGATACAAAGGACTGGGTTCTTGCAGGCGCTATTATAGTTATATGGCTTGCGGTGATTTTCCTCGGTGTGTATATTATAACAAGACGATTGCTGCACAAAAAGGTGGCATAGGGTGAGGCCACTGGTAGTTACGGTTTTAATATTCGCGTCTATCCTTCTTGTTCTGGCATCAGCGGCCTTTTTTATGTTTGTGGATACCCGGCCCATGGGCAGGCTTGAATATCTTGGTTTAATGGGGAGGATTACAGCCTTTAAATTTACAGGGGTGCCTGAACTTGACGAGGCGGAGACAAGGTTTCTATATAATAACTCATGCACGAGAAGATGCCACGGCAGGGATGTTGTGGAAAGGACGAAGCATACGCCGAGGGAATGGGAGGCGGTAGTCAACAGGATGAGGCTTGTTAATGGAGCGCGGCTTACGGGTAAAGAGGCTGTAACAATAATGAGATATCTTCAAAAAAACTTTAGCAGCAATGTCCCAACCATCCTGTCTGACAAGGCCAACAGATTTCTTAAGCAATATCTGTGGAAGAGTGATTTTGGAGAGAGCGACCTTTATATTGATGTGATTTATACGCCGCTTGAGTATTTTAAACTACTGGGTGGCGCTGTTGAAGCAGAAAAATATGATGTGGAGGATTATACAGTCTTCCTTGTTTACCTCAACACACACCAGGGCAGATTAAAGCAGTTTCCCATGGAAAGATTGGCTGTATTGAAAGATAAAGACGGCAGGTCATATGAGCCTTTTGATTGGCAGGTAATATATGAAGGCGGGGACTTGCACCACAGGGAGGGCGTCCTTAGGTTTAAAAGGGTCAAAGATGACAAGGGGTTCCTGGAACTTACCTTAAAGGACCTGCCCGGCCAGAGAGAGCGGCTTTTCAGGTGGGAATTGCCCATACCAGAGGCTCCGGAGACATCATGAAGCAAGGCAGTTATTGTGCTATAAACGCAATTGCATGGGTTATAATCTTATTTCTGGTGGGTTGCCAGCAGAAGACAGGGGAAGAAGATGGCATAAGAAAGACGCTTCCCAAAGAAGGGGATGATGCCCCCTTGTTCTCATTAAAATTACTGGACGACGGGGAGTTCAGGCTTGCTGATATGAAAGGCAAGCCGGTGGTTCTGAATTTCTGGGCATCATGGTGCCATCCATGCAGGATAGAGGCGCCGGTTTTGCAAAGGGTTTATGCGCTATACAAGGCTAAAGGGGTCATATTCATAGGCATTGCCATTCAGGATACAGAGGCAAAGGCAAGGGGATATATAAAGAAATTCAGCATCACATTCCCCAACGGTCTTGACACCACAGGCCATATTGGAGAGGCATATAAGATGTACGGCATCCCAAAGACATTCATAATAGGAAAAGACGGGAAATTCAGCTATATTCATACGGGAGAGATTGCAGAGCCTGATTTGGCAAGGGAGACAGAGAAGGTATTATGAGAGTCAGGAGTCAGGAGTCAGAAGTCAGAAGTCAGGGGAAAGGGGGAAAGGGGGAAACGGAGAAACGGAGAAAACTACTCCCCGATTCCCCGATTCTCCGATTCCCCGATTCGTTTTTTATTTTTACCGCTGCTTACTGCTTACTGTTTACTGGTTTGCTTGGCTGCAGCGGGCCTCAGGATAAACAGCCTACTGCCAGGATTGGCGACCCTGCCCCGCAATTTACACTGAATCTTATTGGCGGAGGCTCTGTAACCCTGAATGATTTTAGGGATAAACCCCTCATTGTAACCTTTATGGCATCATGGTGTCCCTGCTCCAATGAAAGCGCCCCTGTGTTCAAAGAGGCATATAGCAGATATAACCCAAAGGGGGTTGAATTCCTGATGATAGGGATACAGGATTCGGAAACCAAATTTACAAAGTTTGTTGATAAGAAACAGTTCCCCTTTCCGACAGGTTTTGACAAGGGGGATAAGATAGCAAGACTCTACGGCGTGAATGCCCCGCCCACCACCTTTTTTATAACAAGGGAGGGGAAGATAGGCAGGGCCTTCTACGGAAAGCTCGTTGAGATAGAGAAGTTATCAGGATGGATTGGCGAGATAAGGGAGAAGAGGAGTGAATCTTAATCTTTTGCAGGTATTAACCGCGGTGTTTGAGCATCACCATGAACACGAGGCAGTAAAGGAGTTGGCTGCGGATATAGGTTATCTTAATTCTTTAATCGGGGGATTCTTATCCTTTTTTTCTATATGGCAGTTTTGCATAGCCCAGATAAGCCCCTTTTTTATGGCATTTATCTTAGGTGTGCGTTTCATTACAGACGCCAGCACCCTCAAAAAATCTGCGGCCAACCTTCTCATCCCGTCCATTGGGTATGCGGCGGGTTTCAGCATTATCTTTGCCTTGCTCGGTTCATCGGGCACATATACGGGCAGTTACCTCCTCTATAATATAAAATATTTCAGGCTGCTGTCAGGCATCTTCATATTATTTACAGGGGTGTTTATAGCCGGCACAGGGATTCTAAGAAAAGTTATAACCCTGTCTACCGATGCCATAGTATGGCTGCTTGCGCCGTTTCTCGGGGTTGCATTTGCATTTGTCTATTCCCCCTGCATACCGCCTGTGTTGTCCAAACTTTTGAATTACGCCAGCATCCCGGAAAATGCCGTCCACGGACGCCTGCTTCTTACAGTGTACGGTATGGGTTTGAGCAGCGCATTTGTCGCTACAGGCATACCCCTTGCGCTGGCTGTTGGATGGCGGGCAGATAAGGGCAGGCGGCCGGGCCTGATTATCCTTGGTTCCGCCTTTTTTCTGATGGCGCTGGGGGCAATGAATATAACCGGCCTGATGGTTTATTACAAGGCATTCCTCCTCGGTTTTTTTGTTGAGTAGGGCTATATTTTTTTATTATCATTTTTTTCTTGACATTTAAAAATTACCGTTCTATATTTAGGCACAATTATAGGCACAATTAAAAAAATGCAAGGGCCGTCAAAAATCAGGATGATTTCTTGCTAAGGGAGGTGAAAAGGTTGTTGACTGCTTTTTGTAGTTATAATTTTTTAATTTTTAAAATAAAAACAATTAAGGAGGTGAAATAAATGAAAGTAGCAGGAAGATTGAGTTTTGTATTAGCAGTAATCGGGTTTTTTGCGTGGCTTATCCTGCCTGGAGTTACTATTGCAGCAGACAGGGACTGGCATACTACAGAGGAATCGTTGAATGACGCCCCTCTGAAGGATACAATGCTTATGTATAATGCAGGCGGGACAGACGGTTCAGTGGCAGTATTCGGCATCCCGAGCATGAGGACATACAGGCATATCCTGGTCGGTGTTGACCTGCATGAGAATGTGTTCAGCGCCCCTACAAATGAGGGCACGAAGAACCTTTATCCTGATGGGAAGTTCATGTATGTGAATGACAAGGCAGCCAATACCATCGGTGTTATCAACCTGCAGCTTGGCCAGTTGGAGAGGATTATCTCTCTGCCGTTCCCGTTTGGCGTCCACCACATATCACTTGGACCGGACGGAAAAACCCTATATGCATCAGGCGAATATACAGGCAAGATGGCAAAGATTGATATTGCCACAGGCAAGAATCAGGTTATTGATTGGGGTCCTGCGCCAAGCGCCCCTGACTATCTGGACATTAACAAAAAAGGAATGGGGTTGAATGGCGTGAAGTATCCTACATATGACGCCAATAGGAAACAGTATCTCTTCTCAGGCAACTATTATCATTCCACAGTAGGTGTCTTTGAGTTGAATCCCTTTAAGCTTATAAAAGAGATTCCGGTTGGAAAGAACCCGCATGGAACAGATGCAGAGCCAAAGGGAAGATACGTGCAGGTAGCAGACAAGCTTTCTGCAACAATCAGCATAATTGATGTTGCAACGCTGGCTGTTAAGAAGGTGCTGCCTGTAGGCGCTGGTCCGCTTCACAATGTGTTTGATAACAAGGGCAATGCCTTCACAAGCTGCTTTGTTGCAGACTCTATTGTCAAGACCAGCCTGGACAGGCTTGAGACAGTTGATGAATATCCCGTTCATTACAGGATAGGACACATCGCTGTAAGCCCGGATGATAATTTAGTGTTCGCCTTGAACAAGTTCTCCACAGGTCTCTGGAGTCCGACAGGCATCAGATGGCCGGTCAATCATGAAATGATAGACATCAACGAAAAGAGCCCGACATACGGCAAGACCCTCAAGATTATCCCTGTTGACGGCGAGCCGCACAATGCAAAGGTGCTTTTTGCCAACCTTATAAAGGATTGGACAATGGGCCAGGCAGAGAAAGGCGGGCTTCTTAGTGAGGCAACTCCTGAGATAAGGCCGATTCATGTCGGCAATTCCAGGATTACCCATCTTCCAACGGATACCCAGAAGCCGGGCATAGTTCAGAAGGGTAATGTAAAGGAAATCCATGTAAAGGCATTCAGCTATGGCTATGTTCCGAGGCAGATAAGGGTGAACAAGGGTGATAATGTGAGGATTATCGTAACCAATATTGATAAGGCAGCCGGTATCACCAAGAACCCTGATGTTATCATGGGCTTCACCATATACGGGCCTTATGGTACAAGGACAATGCTCCATCTCTCAAGGGGCGTATCTGTCATGACAGAGTTTGTAGCAGATATTGCAGGGGAGTATGAGATCTTCTGCGAAACATTCTGCGGTCCGCTCCATCTTGAGATGAGGGCTGCATTCTTTGTTGACGGCCCGAAAGGTCAGTCCAACCTTGCTGTAGGCGATTATGATGAGGCCTCTGAACAGAAGCAGTTAGGTCTCCTGCCCGGACAGATTGAGGGGGGAAACAAGGCAACAGTTAAGAATCTGGACCAGATATAGAGCTGTTAGTTGTTCTTAGCAGTAGTGAGATTATGTCCCCCGGTTTAAAATCGGGGGACATAACTATTTTAGGGGAATGGAAACAACAGATTATGGAACATCCATGAGCTGTTGGGAGCCTTTGGCTCGCAAGGGGTGACGAAAATTTTGTCATTCCCCTCCCCCTGTCCCCCTCTGTGAGGGGGACAGGGGGAGGGGAATCCATAGACTGGATGCCCGACAAAGACATTCGGGCATGACAGAGAAAGGCATTTTCAGGTGAAAAAAGCTGGTTTTCAGTCAATATTTATAATATTTTGTGTAATCGGTTTGTTGGTGTCAGGATGCAGCAAAACATCAAATCAGCCTGCGGAAGGTCCTGAAGATGTGGTAAAGAAATTTTATGCCTATATTAAGGAGGGCGGGCCTACTACGCTCGGAGAGGCATATAAGCTCTGCAGCACAAAACACTATGTCCAGCCGGAAGACAGATTCAGGGATACAGTCTCTAAATTTTCAAAGGATATGAAGGTCAATGTGCTCGGCAGTAAAATAATGAAGGATAAGGCTGTTGTTAAAATCGAATGTAAGGTGCCGTCCGTATTCGGAGGCGATTTTGTTCAGGAAAGCGATATAAATCTTGATTTGGATGAAAAGACAAACAGTTGGAAGATAGATTTTACAGGTGAAACGCTTACTTCTGAGCAGGGCAGTGGGGTTTCAAAAACAGTGCCGGGAGATAATTAATGTCTGCTAACATAGCCGATTGGTTTGAGGAACGGGCAGGTTTAAAAGGGTGGTGGAAAAGGAAAAAGGGCTTGCTCATACCGGACCATGTCAATTTTTTCTATTGCTTCGGCGGCATATCCTTTACAATCATCCTGCTTCAGCTCCTGACCGGCATCTTTATGATATTCTTTTATATCCCAAAGCCGGAAGAGGCATTTGACAGCATCATACGCATGAGCAGCGAGGTCCCCTTTGGCTGGCTTGCAAGGAATATGCACCGCTGGGGCGCTACAATACTTATAGCAACCCTCCTTACCCACATGTGCTCTGTCTTTTATCACAAGGCATTCCAGAGGCCGCGTGAGTTAAACTGGCTGTCAGGTTTTGTATTGCTGATAGTGGTTTCCTTGTTCAGTATTACAGGCACAATCCTTCCGTGGAACTGGAGGGGGTACTGGGTCCTTGTAATATGGGCAGATTTTGTGGGTACATTGCCCCTTGCGGGAGAATTCATTAAATTGCCTCTTCTGGAGTATTTTACGGTGGGCCGCAGTTTCATTATACATATATTGATTCTTCCTATAATCGCGGTAACCCTTCTGACCCTTCACTTTAAGATGACAAAACGGCACGGGATATCCGGCCCGTTATAGATTGATAATTTAGAGTTTGAGGTTAGAGGCTTGAGGTTTGAGGCAAACACTCGACCTCCCTCCTCCAACCTCTAACTGTTTTAGCGAACAGGAGGTTTGGGAGATGAAGATACAAAAAAAGTTTATCCGTTTTTCACTCCGTAAGGCCATCAGAATAATATTGTATCAGGTCGGCTTGATCTCCACTGTAATATGTTTTGGATTGCTCGTCGCTGCTAATCACGTCCTTTCTGCTGAAAAGTCAAAGATAAAGGCAGACGTGAGTAAAAACGCCACATGGAGCGGTGGAAAGGGAAAAGAGGCTGGAAGGGATGACTTTCTTGGCACCTGTTCACCTTGCCATGGTGAATCCGGGAGGGGGGACGGTCCTCTATCTGATACCCTCGGAGAAGGGATAAAACCCCGCAATTTAACAGATTCTGAACTTTTATCAAATAGGACAGATGAAGACCTTTTTAATGTTATCAAGAATGGGGGAGCCTCCATAGGTCTCTCCGAGTCGATGCCGTCACAGAAAGAGACATTTACTGATGAGGATATAAGAAATATCGTTCTTTTTATCAGGAGTGACATCTGTAAATGCCAGTATAAAGGTAAGGGAGGCAAGTAAGTTATGGACGAAAATAAGATAACAGACCCTCGTTATGCCCCGCCGTATCCACAGGGTTTTCATAAGTTTTGGCCGAGGCATGCTATTCAGGCCGGCGCAATAGTAATAGGGGTTATTGCCCTTATAGTTGGTCTTGCATATTTTTACAGTGTCCCCACTGATTATTCTAATGTGTTTCCTGATGACGGCATGTATATACCCGGGCCTGAGTGGTATTATCTCTTTTTCCTCCAGCCGTTCTGGTATCTTAAGGGCGACCTTGCCAAATGGCAGTTTATACCTACTGCCGTAATACCGGCATTTGTTGTTATTTTTATTGTCCTGGTTCCGTTTGTTTTTAAAAGGAGAAATCCTTTGTCAGGTTTTGTCTCAAGATTACTCATCCTGCTGCCGCCGCTTGCGGTCTATTTCGTTGTAATGGGCGGCATTGTGTTAAGCGGTTATCAATCTAAGCTGCACGGCTGTCTGGCCTGTCACAACCCCACAACAGGTGTAAGGCAGAATCGTCCGCCAATGGATGTGGCGGTATTTTATAAGTTAGACAGGCAGCGCCAGATAGCGGTTGGAAAATACCGCGCCAGCAAGACAGGGACAGAGGGCGAGTCGGTTATTGGCCAGGAGGTTGAGACTTATAAGGATGCAAACTGGCAGCTGCGGCATATATATGA
>MGQA01000063.1:18607-35774 GCA_001797665.1 Deltaproteobacteria bacterium GWF2_42_12
TGCGTTGCTCCTCGGCTCGTCATTGCGGCGTACTAATGACGCTATATATAGTTCTTAACCGATGAAGAGACAGTGTAGGGACGGGCCTTGTGTCCGCCCGCAGAAACGGGAGAGGACAAGCCTCTCCCCTACAGTATCTACTCCCTGCAATGGCACTTTACTTATTGCATTTGTTATAATTAGTTCTTAACCGATGAAGAAATGGAAGCTTTGGTTAATAGGTATTGTTAACATTGTATTTTTTACAAGGGTAGTGTTTTCTGCGGATGGACCGATAACAGAGTATGTAATTCCAACTCCGTCCAGTAATCCTGTGGATATTGCGGCAGACGCCTCAGACAACATCTGGTTTGCCGAGCAGAACAGCAATAAACTGGGGAGATTTGCCCCATCTACGCAGACATTTGAAGAGTTTGAGATACCCTATAAGGGCAGCAGTCCGGTGGGGATAGCTGTTGATGCAGGCGGCTTTATATGGGTAGCCCTGTCCAGGGATAACAGCATTATAAGTTTTTCTCCGGGTGAGAAAAAATTTAAGAGATACGCAATCCCTACGTCGGATGCCAACCCATACGGCATTACTGCTTATGAAGGCGGCGCTATATGGTTCACAGAAAGAAATAGCAATAAAATCGGCAGGTTAAATAGCGGGGATGGAGCAATAGCAGAGTATAAAATCCCGACTGCTAACAGCCAGCCGTCGGGTATAGCCGTAAGTGCAGATGGCGCTGTTTGGTTTACAGAATCAAACGGCAACAAACTGGGAATGCTTGACCCTGCCACAGGTAAGATAGTAGAACATGACGTCCCCATGCTGTTTTCAAACCCGTCTGATATCTCTATAGATAAAGACGGAAATATCTGGTTTGTGGAATTGAACGGCAACAAGCTCGGGATGTTTAATGTAAAGTTTAAGAAATTCAATGAGGCAATAATACCAAAACTCGCGACAGTACCTTCAGGCATAGCAATAGATAAGAGAGGCAGCATATGGTTTACTGAGAACAGGGGAAACAGGATAGGGGTTTTTGACCCGATGCCGGCTACATTTACTGAGTACGAAATCCCTACCTATAAAAGTCTTCCCCTCGGTATTGCCGTGGATAGCAGAGGTGTGGTATGGTTTACGGAAACAGACAGGGATGCAAACAAGCTCGGCAGGCTTGACCCGTCAGCAGTTGCTTCACCAGGCAGCGCAGATGCTGAGGCAGGCGGAATGGGGAATTTACTGAGGGCGTCAAGAATCATGGCAGCGCTCATTATTATAATGTTTACAGGTTTTATAGTATGGTATATCCTTAGGAAGAAAGAGAGGAAGCAGGAATGAGCAAGAGGTCAGGAGTCAGAGAAGGGATGGAAACGGAGAAGGGGAGAATCGGGGAAAACTACTTCCCGATTCCCCGATTCCCCGATTCCCCGATTCGTTTTTTATTTTTACTGCTGCTCGCTGCTTACTGCCTGCTCTTTACCATGCCGGCTATAGCCGCTGAATCTGCAATAAAGCTCTATCCAACCCCTTCAGAGCGCAGCTTGCCTATAGCCATAAGTGTTGATGCAAAGGGCCAGATATGGTTTGTGGAATTGAATGTGAATAAGATAGCCATGTTCCAGCCTGCAACTTCAGCATTTTTCGAATATGACATCCCCACAACCAGAAGTATTCCCACTGACATAGTGGTTGATGCAAACGGTATTGTGTGGTTTACAGAACAGGACGCAAATCAGATAGGCAGGTTTGACCCCAGGACAAAGACCTTCAAGGAATATGAAATCCCGACGCACAACAGTCAGCCTATAAGGCTTACCCTGGACAGGGGAGGGAATGTGTGGTTTACAGAATTTGCGGAAAATAAGATAGGCAGGCTCAATGCAAAGAAGGGGGATATTGCAGAATATACCATCCCTACGCCATTAAGCCAGCCGATCGGCATTGCAGCAGACGCAAAGGGACGTATATGGTTCATTGAGGCGCAGGCGAATAAACTGGCTGTATTCTACCCTGCTACAAAGAAATTTAAGGAATATCCTATGCCTGGTTCATTCAGCGTGTCCAATGAAATTGCTGTGGACAGGAACGGGAATGTTTGGTTTAGCGAAAGGAAAGACAGAAGGCTTGTAAGATTCAATCCTGCAACGGAAAAGTTTAAAAGATTTGATATTCCCGGCAGGGGCGTGCCGGAAGGAATAACCGCTGATAAAAAAGGGAATATCTGGTATTGCGACAAAAAGGGGGGGAAGTTGGGTAGATTAAATCCTTCACAGGGCGTGTTCGTTGAGTTTGATATCGCCTTAAACAATGGACAGCCATTTGACATTGCTGTTGATTCTGATAGCAATGTGTGGTTTAGTGAAACAGGGACGAATAACATAGGGAGGCTGGACATAGATTACGCAACGGCAAAAAACTACGATGCCCCCGATTTATCTGTTAAACTGGATGCCAGTCAGAAAAAGATATTTGAGAAAATAAATCCTTGACAAAACCCTTGCATTTGGTATATATCTCAAGCACAAGCAAGGAAGTTTCATAAATCCTAAGGAGGTCTGGTAATGAATGCAAGTAATATCGGCAGGTGGATGCTGGTGCTTCCCGTAACTGCTCTTTTTATAGCTCTCTCATGGGGAGTAAGTCTGGCAGACGGAAAGGGTATATTTGCTTCAAAGAACTGCGGCAGTTGCCATCAGATACAAGGCCCTGCTGCTGAAAAGACATTTGATGACCAGCTTAAGAAAAAAGGCCCTGAACTCTGGTATTCAGGGAGCAAATTTAAAAAGGAGTGGTTGGAGGAGTGGCTGGAGAAGCCTACTACTATAAGGCCGTTGAAATATAACTCCGTAACCGATAAGAATACTGACAAGCACCCGGCCCTTTCTAAAAAAGAGGCTGACGAGGTTGCAGAATATCTGATGACCCTCACAGCCAAAGAGGTGGCAAAAGGGACAGCAGAAGAGAAGGTGACACCCCAGGGGAAAAACCTTTTTATAAAGAGATACAGTTGTGTAGGCTGTCATTCCATAAAGGCAGGGGCGCAGAAGGTTGGCGGCGTAAGCGGGCCTGACCTTTCAGAGGCAGGGAAGAGGCTTACAGCAGATTGGGTATACGCCTATCTTAAGGAGCCGAAGGTATTCAAGCCTGTGAAGAGGATGCCTGTATTTGTCGATATTATAAACGATAATGAAATGAAGACGCTTGCTGGATTTGTAGCAGCCCAGAAATAAATTCTTAAGGAAGGGGGTAATAATAGGGTAATGATAATGATAACGAAGATATTTTTAATCACGGTTTTTTCAATAGGTACGATAGCCTTTACCGGAAAGGGGGCAGCATTTGCTGTAAGCGCTGAGGAGAATTACAAGTTTTATTGCACCCAGTGCCATGGTTCAGATGGCAAAGGTGAAGGGGCAAATTCAAAACCAAAGGTAGTTGGCATTGATTTGCCTGAGATGTCAGTTACGCCAAGAAACCATACAAATCCGGAAGATATGAATAAACTGACTGATACGGATATAGAAAGTGCGATATCAGGCGGCGGCGCGGCAGTCAGCAAATCAACTATTATGCCTCCATGGGGCAAGACGCTTACTGAGGCTGAGATAAAGGATTTGACGGCTTATTTAAGAAAGCTTTGCAAGTGCAAAGGTAAATAAAGGTTTTTTCAGCAGTAAATATAATTTTTAAAATTAAAGGAGGAGGTGAAAAAAATGAATGCAAAATGGTTGGTGTTGTTGGTAGTAGCATTGTTTGCCATGGTTCCGGCAGCAATGGCAGCAGAAAAGAGGTGTAAGGCACAGGGTGTAAAGGTTGAGTGCCCTACCCAGACGAAGGAGGCTTTGGAAAAGGCCGCCGAGAATTATGATAAAGAGGCAATGGATATGCTCAAAGGGCGTGCCGGCAGTACTTATGGTATTACAGGTTTTGACTACCTTACAGGTGTCGGAAAGAGGTCCTCAGGGAGCAAGGCAGGGGCGGCTACACTTGAAAAGGGGGACAGCGGTTATTCAAAGGGAACGGGCAAGACCGAGATGTGGGAGCGGTATGACAAGATGAAGAAGGCACAGGCATTTACAGGAGATTCCGCTTATAATCTTTGGACAAATTCATGGTCCCCATCCTTTAAGACAAGCCTTGTTCCAGGGGCTAATCCAAATGAAGGGAAGCAGTGGTTTTATGTTTATTGTGTAGGTTGTCATGGGTGGCTTTTACATGGAGATGGTCCTACTGCAATTCGCCTCGACCCGTATCCAAGAAACCTCACTGCTGGCGCAGAATACATGAACAAAAAGACCAATGTGGAGCTCTTTACAGTGATCAAAGGCGGCGGCGCTGCGGTAGAGTTATCTGATGCTATGCCTGCATGGGGCAATCTCATACAGGACCAGGATATATGGAATGTTATAGCATGGATAAGGGCAAATGCAGATACGAAGAAGCCCGCAAATCTGGAAGAATACCTGAACCCTAAATCTTCCTTTGACCCCAAGTCATCGGCAAATGCGGTTACGCCGTTAAATGCCGCTAAGAGCGCAGAGTTTAACGAGGCTCAGGAGATGCTTGAGGCGATGCTGGCCGGCCGCGGCGGAGACGAATTGAAGGGCGGCGGTTATGTTGATGGCGGTTTGAGAAGGACACCAGAAGAAGAAGCAAAGAGAATGAAATAAGTAGGTATTATACCTTTATCAGGGCACGGCCGGTTAGAGGGGGTCGTGCCCTGTCTTTTTTTGTATCCTCTTTACATGAATAAGAAGATAACCATAATTATTATACTTATTGCAGCCATTATAGCTGTTATAGCTGTCACAGGCAAAAATGCTGTAGGCCTTCTCAAGGCCGAGGGTTACATAGAATACACCGTTGACGAGGCAGTTGAACTGGCGCACAGGAAATGCGCCCAGTGCCACAGCATAGATAAGACCGCGAAATATTGCATGAGGTGCGGCCCGCCGTTTGTAGTGGTTGTCCACAATATGCGGACACTCATATCACAGCTTAAGGGGAAAAAGGCAGGCCTTAAAGAGATAAGAAACGGAGAGGCAGCGGCAATTACGCAGGTATGGAATGCCCTTGTAGGCAACTGGGAGAATACATGGCGTGAAGAAGACCTGCTTAAGCTGCTGGAAAAAGATGAGCCCTTGATTAAGCTTATGAATACACCCGTGCAGAAACGGAAGATAGAAACTGCATTAAAGGGGAAGAGCGCCGGTGGTTCAGATATGATGATAATGAAACCTGTGAAATAGATAAAGACAGGTTGAGGTTTAGGTTAAGGTTCAGATTAAGGCGCGATAAGACTTAAGGAGATTTTCTCAACCTTAACCTCAACCTTAATCTTTGTTTTCGAGGTAGACATAATGATAGAGGTAGAAAATCTAACCAAATATTACGGCAATTATTACGCATTAAAGGGTGTGACCTTCTCAGTAGCCAAGGGAGAGATACTTGGCTTCCTCGGGCCTAACGGCGCCGGAAAAACCACCACAATGCGCATACTCACCTGCTTCTTCCCTGCAACAGGCGGCAAGGCAAGGGTTGCAGGCTTTGATGTGTTTGAGGAACCCCTGGAGGTAAGGAAGAGGATAGGCTATCTGCCTGAGAATGTCCCGCTTTACAAGGATATCACAGTTGAGGATTATCTTGAATTTGCAGCAGGCATAAAAGGGGTTGCCAGGAGAGATGTAAAGAATGCTGTAACAAAGGTAATGGATGAATGTGTGCTGACAGATGTTGCCTATAAATTTATAGGTGAACTTTCAAAGGGCTACCGCCAGAGGGTTGGCCTTGCGCAGGCGCTTGTCAATGACCCTGAAGTCCTTATACTGGATGAGCCGACCATAGGCCTTGACCCCAGACAGATTATAGAGATAAGGAAACTTATAAAAAATCTTGCCGGCAGAAGGACAATAATACTTTCAACCCACATCCTTCCTGAAGTCAGCATGACCTGCCAGCGTGTTGTTATTATAAATGAGGGTAAGGTGATTGCGGTTGATACACCGCAGAATCTTACAGCGAAGGTTCAGGGCGCAAGCCGTTTCCTCGTTAAGATTGACGGCCCCTCTCAGGATGTGATGAAGGAACTTAGGGCCATAAACGGGGTTGAAAGGGTTACAAGACGGGATGAATATGGCAATAACGGGGTTGGTGAATATGTTGTTGAAGCAATAAAGGATAGGGATATAAAGAGGAATATAGCGCCGGTCATAGTAAATAAGGGGTGGGCGCTCCTTGAACTCAGACCCCAGGAAATGAGCCTGGAAGATATATTTGTGAAGCTGGTAACAAAAGAATAGGCTATAGGTTTTTCCTATCACACATCACCTATAACCTGTTACCTGTCTTTTTGGAGATACTATGAATTTACGAATTACGATTTACGAATTACGATTTAAAATCTTTAAAATCTGAAATCGTAAATCTACAATCGTAAATCTTTCATGGGAGGTTTTAATGCGGAATTTTTACCTTATCTTTAAAAAAGAATTGAAGTCATATTTTGCATCCCCCATTGCCTATGTAGTTATTACCATGTTTCTTATACTCACCGGCTATTTCTTCTATAACAGCTTTGCCTTGTTTTCCACCATAAGTTTTCAGGCGACAGTTAATCCAATGCTGGCGAAACAGGTTGGCCTTCTCAATATAACCGAGAGTGTAGTCCGACCGCTTTTTGGAAATATAAGCGTTATCCTGCTCCTCATGGTGCCGCTTCTTACCATGAGGCTCTTTTCAGAAGAAAAGAAGTCCGGCACCATAGAGCTTCTCCTGACATATCCGGTTACCGATATGCAGGTGCTTCTCGGCAAGTTTCTTTCCTGTATGGCTGTATTCGCAATTATGATTGCATTGACCGCCCTCTATCCTGTTTTGCTGATTGTATTCGGCCAGCCTGAGACCGGCCCCATCTTAACAGGCTATATAGGTTTATTCTTTGTAGGCGCATCGTTTGTCAGCCTCGGGATATTTGCATCTTCCCTGACGGAAAATCAGATAATAGCCGCGACAGTAGCCTTTGGCCTCTTGCTCCTTTTCTGGATGATAAGTTTTTCTGCCTCCCTTGCCGGCCAGACATTCGGCGATATATTGTCGTATATATCCATTACAACCCATTTTGAAGGTTTTGCCAAAGGTGTGGTTGATACAGAGGATATCGTATATTATTTGCTATTTATAACCCTATTTTTATTTCTGACGCTGAGAATACTTGAATCAAAAAAATGGAGAGGATAATAAAGACAGGGGTTAGTACCTTATAAATCAAATTCTGCGCAAAATGGAAAAAAAATGCAAACACCACGCTGTCATTCCCGCAGCTGTTTGGCGGGAATCCAGTCCCCGATTAAAGATTTCGGGGACAAGCATTAAAAGATAAAAATTGGATGCGTCCTCGAATGTTTCTATCGGGGACAGAAACATTCGGGCATGACAGACCTGTTTGGTTTCGGTTCGTCCGAGTTAGGGATTAGGAGAAAATAAAAAGACTATGAAAAAAATTATACCGATATTGGGACTTTTACTACTGGCAATCGGAGGGGTTTCATCTCTCATCATAGGCGCTATACCGACATCCATGGCAGTCCTGATGTTGATAGGACTGCTGTCGCTGCTATTTTTCTTTTATATAAGCCTTTCTGATATAAGGAGTATCCTATCTAAAAGGTCTGCCAGATATGGGGCAAACACTGCTTTGATGATAGCGGTATTTGTTGCATTGATTGTCTTTACGGTATTTATGTCAATCAAATACAAGACAAGATGGGATATGACTGCTGCCAAACGATATACCTTTTCCAATCAGACGCTGAAACTGCTGGCCTCTCTTAAAAAGGATGTGGAGGCCGTTGCATTTTACAGAAGCGATGAGAGGACAAGGCAGACCATGCATGACCTGCTGTCAGAATACAAAAACAACTCATCCAGGTTTAAATACAGGTTTATAGACCCTGATAAAAACCCGGGGCTTACTGCAAAGTATAATGTAACATCGTACAGGACAACGCTCATAAGAAGCGGAAATAAAGAGGAAGTGGTGGGTTTTGAGAGCGAGGAAAAGCTGACAAATGCCATATTAAAGATTTCCAGGGATGAGATAAAAACTATCTATTTTATGAAGGGTCATGGCGAAAACAGCATACTGGATATGCAGAACAGCGGTTATAAGGCTGTGAAGGAGGCCATAGAAAAGGAACAATACCAGGTAAAGGAGATTGTGTTATTGAGCGCCGGCGAGGTGCCTGATGATGCGGCTGTCGTCATAATAAGCGGTCCAAAAAAGGAGTTTCTGCCTGACGAGCTTAAGAAGATAACAGCCTATATAAACAGGGGCGGCAAGGTATTGTTCATGTTTGACCCCGGGACTGTCCCCGGCATGGTTTCATACCTTAAGGATTACGGTTTCAACGTGGGTGATAACATAATAATTGACAAGCTTTCCCAGGTCTTTGGCGCAAATTACCTTACGCCTGTTGTTACTGAGTACGATAATGAACATCCGGTAACAAAGGACTTTGGTGTCGCAACATTCTTCCCCCTCGCAAGGTCAGTAGAGGTGGAAAATGACCCCGCCAAAGGCAGATACCAGATGGTAAAGACAGGGGATGCGAGCTGGGCAGAGACAGATAAAAAGGCGCTTGAGGACGGAAGGGTTGAATACAATGAGGGGAAGGATAAAAAAGGCCCTGTTTCCATCGGCGCTGTTGCGTCGGTTGAAATTAAAGAACCTGACAGCCACGCGGAACATGCCGGCCATGCTGCTATGGAACAGCAGAAGGATAAGGAGGAGGCAGGCCGGAAGAATTATGCTAAGGTAGTTGTCTTTGGCGATTCTGATTTTGTAAATAATACAAACATAAATCTTGCAGGCAACAGGGATTTTTTCCTCAACACTGTAAACTGGCTTGCAGAAGAGGCTGACATGATTTCCATCAGGAAGAAAGAATCTGATGCCACGCCTGTGATACTAACTGCCAGCCAGGGCAGGCTTATCTTCTGGTTGCCGGTAATTATCATGCCTTCCATTATCCTGGTTTCCGGCATAGGCATACTTACCCGCAGGAGGCTGACAAGATAGGATGAGGTTTTTTAAAAAGACTGTCTTCTGGTTCATAATACTTGCTTTAATCGCTGGTTCGTTTTATCTCATAGACAGGCGGGTTGAAGAAAAAAAGGTTGTAGAGGAAACCAAGAAAAGACTTTTCCCCTTTGAGCCTAAGGATATAGTTGAGTTCCGGATAGTCAGAAAGAATGAAAATATCCTTTTAATAAAAGAGGATAATAATTGGTTCATGGAGGTCCCTTTAAGGGCTTCCGGTGATAACGAAACTATAGAGAAGCTCCTTGAAGCAGTTATAAACGCAAAATTTGACGCAACGTTGTTTGATACCAAGTCTGAGGAAAAACTCAAGGAGATGGGGATAGGCGGACCAGACGAACTCACGGTTACATTCAAGGCATCTTCCGGTCTGGTAAGGACAATTGTTTTCGGAAACAGAAACCCTACCATGAATCTGGGTTTTGCGATCCTGAAGGACGACCAGAGGATATTCAGGTTAACGGCGGATATCAAGGCACAGACAGATAAGACAGTTTATGACCTTCGGGATAAGACAGTCCTGGCATTTGAACCTCTCAAGATTAAGAATGTTGCGATAGAATGGGCGGATGGGAGGATAATAGCCATTGACCATCCTTCAGAAGGCCAGTGGCACATTACTAAACCTCAAGCTGCTGTAGCGGATGCGATAAAGATGACAGAACTCCTCTATAAGATAAAAAATGCAGAGATAAAGGCATTCGCAGATGAATCTCCCAGGGATCTGTCTGTTTACGGCCTTTCCACGCCAAGGTTGAAGATTAAGATAGTTGATGAAAAGGGTAAAAGGCTGGAGCTCATAACCGGAGAAAAGGACAGAAAACAAAGAGGTATATTTGCCAAGAGGGGAGGTGCTCAAAATGTATTCGTGCTTGAAGAAGACTTTATTGTCGGTATACCAAATAAGGGAGAGGAGCTTGAGGAGGCAATGCTTGAACCCGCCAAAAAGTAAAAAAACCCTCCTGATAATATTATTTCTCTTCTCTCTCACCCTTCCTTCATACGCTGAAAACCCCAGAGCATTAAAGATCGGCATTATCGGCCCCGAGACAGGCGAAGATGCTGAGATAGGCCTTACGATACTTGCAGGTGTTGAACTGGCAGTAAAGGAATTTAATAATGCCGGCGGCATAGACGGCAGGAAGATAGAGATTGTTCATGTTGATAATAAGAGCGATTCGCGGTTGACCCAGGTTGCTGTCCAGCAGCTGATAAAGGAACAGGTTATAGCGATGATAGCTGCCCCCACCGGCTGGTCAACATTCGGTCCGGTATGGCTGGCAAATGCGGCAAAGGTGATATTTATGTCAGCCGGCAGCAAGAGGCATATAGGCAGGAGCGGACCATATATATTCCGTAATTCCCTGTCCGATGACATCGGCACAGAGGAAACCATAAGATATGCCCTTGAAAAGCTAAAATATAAAAATTATGCCATAATAACATCAATGAGGGATGATGAGACATCCCTTCAGATAGGCGGGCTGTTCAGAGGGGCTATAATAAAGTATGATGGCAAGATTGTCGGCGAGACCCATTTATTTATGGGTGTAACCCATGAGGAGGCAATCGCTCAGCTAAAAAAGGATGCAAAGGAAAAGATTGATGCAATTATATTTGCAGGCGATGACGATGCTGCCATTGAGATTCTGAAGGAATTAAGGACACAGGGTATCAATGCGCCCCTAATCGGCGGTGATATCCTTTATACAGACCACTTCCTTGAAGAAGGCGGCGAGATTGTTGCAGGCACCATGCTTTATGCGGGTTTTTTCCCTGAGGATAAGTCGCCGCTTGTTTCAAGATTTGTTTCAGAATATAAGAAAAAGACAGGAAAGGAGCCGGGACTATATCCGGCGATTGCCTATGATTCGCTCATGCTCGTAGCAGAGGCGATAAGGCAGGCCAAAACACCCGAACCCTCCAGGATAATGGAGGCGCTGGCAGGCATGAAGGATATGGAGGGTGTAACAGGGAAGATTTCCATGGACAAGGACGGCGAGGCAATTAAAAAGCCCTACATACTCCGTGCAGTTAAAAAAGGTGGCGTTGTGAGGTTTGAGTTGGTGGAAAGATGACAATAAAGAAGGCTGGAAAAAGTTTTAAAATTCAAAAATTAAAAAAAATTCACAAAAAAAACTTGACAACAACTTTTAAAGTTGTTATAGGAACACAGTCTTTTTATCTACTTAATGAAGTAATAGGCAAGCAGGAAAATTATTACAGCGAGGTTTACAGCAAGTCCGATAAATATGACGTAGTCAACAGGTTTTGGCTGCCAGTTTTTAAACATAGAGGAATTATAGAACCATAAGGACATATTGTCAAATCAAAATTTATGCGAGGTCTAAGATGCAGGAAGAAAAAACAGGCAAGGCAGGACCAGCCCTATTTACCGTAGTAGTAGTCGCCACACTGATATTTATTTACTGGTTTATTACCAAGCATTGATGAGAAGCGCCCCTTTGGGGGATATTTTTTCTGCGTGACGCTTTCAGCATAAAACAGACTTACCAAGTCTGTTTTTTAAATAATAAGAGGGGGAGGAAAAGAGTTTATGAAGTCGATTGTAAGTTTTGTTTTTGCCTTAGCGGCAATGGTTGTATTTTTTCTCTTGCTCGATGTCGTCCTTTTTAATGCTCAGGGGTTATCACTGATATTTAAAGGGTAGTTGTTTTAGCTCTATAAGCACTGTTTCTTGTTGCTGCATAATCAAATTGACTGCAAAGGAGTAGATGATATGAGATTATTTTCTGTAGTTAACAGGGAAATCCCAATAGCAAAAAGGCGGTCTTTGACAGCCCTGTTCCTTTTGTTTTTCCTGTTTGCCCTTCCTGTAGTAAAGTCGGCAGATTTCTTTCCAGCCGGGATAGATACTGTATATGCCTCAGAAGATGCTGCTAAGCCTGCAACACCAGCGGGTGAAGGAGAGGTAAAGGCAGCCCAGCCTGAAGAAAAAAAGAAAGAATATCCGCCTGCCCCTCAGCTCAAAGAAAGCGATTATCCCCAGGTGAAGTATATAAACGGCAGGATTATGACGTGGATGGTGGCCCAGCTTCATCTATGGTTTGCCGCATTTGTCCTCGCAGTCCCAATTTTTGTCTTTATCATCGAAGCCATAGGCATGGCTACAAAGGACAAGAGGTATGATAAACTGGCCTATGAATTTATTAAAGTAAGTCTGACCGCATATTCCATTACAGCCGTGTTTGGCGGCCTCCTTCTATTTACACTCGTTGTTTTCTATCCGGATTTCATGAAATATATGGCAAATATCTTCAGCCCCACCTTCCTTGCCTATGCGCTGATCTTCTTTGCAGAGAGCGCATGCCTCTATATCTATTACTACGGCTGGCATGCTATGGAAACAGGCTTCAGCAAATGGGCGCATCTTACAGTAGGATGGATGCTGAATGTGGTGGGCACAATGCTTATGTTCTTTGCCAACGCATGGGTTACCTTTATGATGAGCCCGCACGGCGTAGATGCCAATGGCGTGTTTGAGGGTAATCTGTGGGCTGCGATACATAACCACCTCTGGAATCCCATAAACCTCCACAGGGTAATTGCCAATGTGGCCTACGGAGGCTCTGTTGTGGGCGCATACGCAGCGTATAAGTTTCTAAGCGCCAGGACACAGGAGGACAGGGCACACTACGACTGGATGGGCTATACGGCAAACTTCATTGCCATAGCTGCGCTCCTTCCCCTTCCGTTTGCAGGTTACTGGCTTATTGCAGAGATATATGCCTACAGCCAGCAGATGGGCATAACAGCAATGGGCGGCGTGTTTGCATGGCTGTTCATTACCCAGGCGGTCCTTATCGGCGCACTGTTCCTTTCTGCCAATTACTACCTCTGGTGCGGTATGGAAAGGAGCAAAGGGGCTGTGAAGTATACAAAATATATAAAGTATATAGCCTTTGTCATAGTAACATGCTTCCTTGTGTGGTTTACGCCCCATACATTGATTCTCACACCGGGTGAACTTAAGGCCCTCGGCGGCCCATACCATAAATATCTTGGGCCGCTCGGCATCATGCCTGCCAAAAATACGGCTGTTAATATAATGCTGCTCTTTACCTTCCTCAGCTTTATGCTGTATCAGCGCTGCAATAAGATACCGACAGTATCATGGGCATCCAGAGGCAATGCCTTTCAGATAGCCATATTCGTTACAGCGATAATAAATATCGGCATACTCGGTATCTATTACGGTTATTTCACCAATACTGTATACAAGGTTGCATCATCTGTTCTTCAAGTTGCGTCCACCCTCTCAGTAATTATACTTTGCACTGTCATAAATATATTTATGTACAAGGGCGCGAAGGAGGTTGCTCCGCTGCAGTGGGGAAAGATGCCTGACAGAAGCCAGTATGCACTGTTCCTGCTTGCTGTATCATTCACCTGGCTTATGGGTTTAATGGGTTATATAAGGTCTGCATTGAGGCAGCACTGGCATGTTTATACTGTATTCAGGGATAGCTCGCCTGATGCCTATACACCAACCATAGGATATGCAGCCAATGTTGTTACCGTGGCAACCATATTATTCATGGCCTTTGTTATATTTATATTCTGGCTTAGCACCCTTAGCGGGAAAAAGGAAACAGCACACCATTAAGGGCTTCCATAAGACAAGATTTTTAACAGGGGGTTAATAAAAAATGAAAAATTTTCTCAAGGTTGTTATATTCAGTGTGCTGGTGGTGGTTTTTTACACCCTTTTTGCAAATAAATACATCCCTTCAATAAAACCATCCCCCCCGCCAGCAGAGGCAAAATTAGACCTTGGGGCTATGACCATGGAGCAGTTTATACACCTTGGAGATGAAATATTCCACGGAAAGGGCACATGCGAGCTGTGTCATAACCCTGTGGGAGGAAGGGCGCCACTCCTGGACCAGGTGGGGAAGACAGCCGAAGAGAGGCTAAAAGATCCCCGGTATAAGGGGAAGGCAAAGACAGGCGAAGAATATATCCTGGAGTCCATGAAAGAGCCGTCTACATTTGTTGTTGCAGGTTTTGGCGTAAAAGGGACAAATGATACTCAGAGCCCGATGCCTGTTGTTACCTCAGGCGCTATTGGTCTTAAAGATTTTGAGGTTGACGCTGTGATAGCATATTTCCAGAATAAGGCAGGGGTTAATGTAACGGTGGAGCTGCCAAAAGAGGCGCCATCAGCAGGCGCTGAAGAGACAGCCCATGTGATGGTTCCTGCCAAGACCCCTGAAGAAGTTGTAACAAAGTATGGCTGCGGTGCGTGCCATAAGATAGCAGGACAGCAAGGCGCACTCGGTCCTGACCTTACAAAGATAGGGGCAAAAAAGAATAAGGAATATCTGCGAAGGGCAGTAATTAATCCCGGCGCTGAAATTGCAGCAGGATTCCCTCCTGGTATGATGCCGCCGGATTTTGGGGCCAAGATGCTGGCTGGCGAGCTTGAAATGCTGGTTGATTATTTGGCGAAATCTAAATAACTTGAAAGATGATTACACAGATTAAAGAGACAGATTACACAGATTAAAAGCATAAATCAGCGTAATCTTTTTTCAAAATCTGTGTAATCAAATAACATAAGAGAGGTATAAGATGAAAATACCCAGACTTTTATTGTTTGTAATCATTGTAGCTGTTGTATACGGTATTTTTAAGGCGCCTGGGTTTTTCCTTAAACAGCCCATACCGTCAAGCCTTATACTGATGTATATGTTCTTCGTTGTGATAACAGTCCTCCTCTGGATGACCTCTACAGAAGAAGGCATGCAGGGGCTTGTTGGTCCCATAAAGGCGCTTATTGAAGACCCCGGCAAAAAGAGATTGCGCAACATTGTTTTTGTGATTGTCCCTCTGGTGGCAGGATTTATAACATATCAGCAGATAAAACCTTCCTATGAGGCGCCTGTTGAACTTAGGTCTATACATCCTGCACCGCCAGCCTCTATTAAGGTTTTTAATAAGACTTTTAGTCTCCAGACCCTTGAAAATCCCTATAGAAAACTGGAAAAGGAGGACCCTGCAAAGTTTACCCAGCTTGTAAAAGAGGGCGGAGAGGTCTATTTTAAAAATTGTTTCTATTGCCATGGCGACAAATTGAATGGCAGAGGCCATTATGCACATGGCTTCAATCCACTGCCGTTAAACTTTACAGATATAGGCACCATTGCGCAGCTTCAGGAATCATTCCTCTTCTGGAGGATTTCAACAGGCGGTCCGGGTCTGCCCAAAGAGGCTGCCCCATGGATATCATCCATGCCCATCTGGGGAAATTTCTTAACAGAGGATGACGTCTGGAAGGTAATACTCTTCCTGTATAATTACACAGGATATGTGCCGAGGTCGTGGGAGAAGTAATCAAGGGACTGTCCCTATTTACGGATGAAGCGAAGCGGAGTCGTAGAATAGGGACAGTCCCTGAAACGGGCACAAATCTTTTACTCTTAATAAAAGGATGGTCAAAAGCCTATGAAAAAGAAGCTCCTATTATCAGTTGCATTAAGTCTTATAATCTCAGCGCAGGCGATTGCAGCCCAGGGCAATAAGGAAAACGGAAAGACGATATATGATAAGAAATGCTGGTGGTGCCACGGCGCAGAGGGCGCAGGCGACGGTCCTGCTGCCCAGTTTTTAAACCCGCCGCCAAGGGATTTTACAGCAGGCTGGTATAAGTTCAAGACTACGCCGTTTGACGAAATAACACCCGCAGATGAGGATATCTTCAGGATGATAAGCGGCGGCATGAATCATGTTTCTTTATGGAAGGGCATGTCAGGTACATCCATGCCTGATTGGGGTGATGTGCTAAAGGACCAGGATATATGGGACATAATTGCTTACATAAAATCATTAAGTGGTCTTGAGAAACCCGAAAAGCCGCCAATCAGCTACAGCAGTCAGATAAAATCGTCAAGTGAAAGCATTGAAAAGGGAAAGCAGATTTTTAAGGATATGTGTTCTGAATGTCACGGAGAAGAGGGCAAGGGTGATGCCACAAAGAAACTGAAGGACGACCTTGGCTTCAGGACATGGCCGAGAAACCTTACAAAGCCGTGGACATTCAGGGTAAATAATGACCCGAAGAATATTTATACCCGTGTAAGTGTTGGTATCCCCGGAACACAGATGCCGTCCTTTGCTGACCCAACCAGCAAAAAGACACTCTCTGATGAGGAGAGATGGCATGTGGCAAATTATGTTGCATCTATCGGTAATGATGTAAAGAGGCCGAAGGATGATACGGTTCTCAAGGTGATAAGGCTTGAAGGGGACTTGCCTTCCAAGGTTGACGACCCTAAATGGGCAGAGGCTGAGCCAACAAGTTTTTATCTCGTTCCGCAGATAATTGCAAAGGAGAGGTTCTTTACGCCCACATTAGACAGCATTACTGGCAGGGCATTTTATAATGACAAGGAGATTTCCATACTCCTTGAGTGGGATGATAGGACAAAGAGCATTCCAGGCGATGAAAAGGCTAAGGAGATAGCAGAGGGAGATGTGCTTGAGGATAGCGTGGCAATTCAGCTTCCTGTAATAATACCAGAAGAGATGGAAAAGCCATATTTTGGCATGGGCGACAGCGCAAAGCCGGTTAATATTTGGCAGTGGAAGGGTGGGTCAACCACTTCACCAGAGGCCATAAAACTCCTTAATACGAGTGGATTCCAGAAAATAGATAAGAGGGATGCAGGAAAGGCAGGACTAAAGGCAGCCAGCGCCTATAATAATGGAACCTGGCGTGTTGTTATGAAAAGGCCTTTAACTACAGAGGAAAAAGATAAGGATGTCCAGTTTGAGGAAGGCAAATACACGCCGATTGCATTTGCAGCATGGGACGGGAGCAATGGAGAGAGCGGTCCCAAGCACGTAATGACTACATGGTATTGGCTGCTCCTTAAACCCTCAACGCCCGCATCCACATACTACATTCCTATTATTGTTGCCGTGCTGGTATTTGGCGGAGAGATTTTATTGGTAAGAAAGAAACAATAGTTTTACTTATTTATTTATTAAGGGTCTCATAATAGAATTTACATTGTAACAGGTCTGGTCTGAGGTTAAGGTTACGGAGCATTGCTTCC
>MGQA01000064.1 GCA_001797665.1 Deltaproteobacteria bacterium GWF2_42_12
ATTATGGGAAGGCCGCTATAAATCCAGCCCTATAAAGCAAGATGAATATCTCTTGGCCTGTTGTCGTTATGTTGAATTAAATCCTATAAGGGCTGAAATAGTAGATGCGCCTGAAAATTACAAATGGTCGAGTTACAGATGCAAAACAGGCATAGAAAAACCTGACTGGTTAGACTTAGACCCATGTTACAAGAATTTAGGAAACACAGATAAAGAGCGTGCGAAGAGATATAAACAATTTGTGAAAGGCTCTATTCCGGATGGCGAATGGGCATTGATACGAGAGGCATTACAGAGAGGCCAACTCACGGGAAGCAACCGATTTATTGAAGAAGTTGAAAGAAAGATAGGGAGACGGATTGAATGTAGAGGGCAAGGGAGACCGAGAAAAAGGGGAAAATAAATCTGTCCCCTTTTTTCGCCTTTTTTTTCGTAGAAGACAAGGGAGGCCAAGAAAAGGGTGAAAATAAATCCCCTTTTTTCTTTGGGAGGAAGTAGGTAGTATTGGTCTTTTCGATAGGGCTTGAATTTGGCCATCGGAAACCTCCTTTATTCAGTATCCAACTGCCAAGATTATAGCTCCTCCGTTGATAAATTTAAATATGTTTTGAAGATTATTTTCGTATGTTTTTAGGAAATTTGCCTATTCTCGATCAGCCTGTTTCCTCCTGACGGCAATGAGTGACAGGAGGTAACTCCTGCCACCACAATAACGATGTGTCTGGGTTGTCCTAGCAGGTTGCAGAAAAGGCTTGACAAGGGATATCTAATTCTGCTATTTTAAAAATGCATTATGCAGGAATTGTTTTTTTGTGGCAGTAATAGTTGTTAAATTAGTGGTTATCGAGCCGTGGAAGGCTTTGGTGAATCTTCCACGGTTTTTTTTTGGCAATCACGCTGAGCGTGATTATGCCACGCTCAGCACGGTATATCTGTTTAAAAAACAGCCTAACTATAAGGCTGCTTTGATCTTGAGAAAGGAGGTAAACAGATGGCGAGAGGAAAAGTAAAGTGGTTCAATGACACCAAGGGCTTTGGCTTCATTCAGCAGGAGTCAGGCGAGGATGTTTTTGTCCACTACACGGCAATCAGTTCTGAAGGATTCAAGAGCTTGAAAGAGGGCGATGAAGTTGAGTTTGATATAACTCAGGGTCCAAAAGGGCCTCAGGCTTCAAATGTTATAAAAAAATCATAGTTCTTTAATCCCACCAGGCGCATTACCCCTTTCTGTTTCTCAATGGAAAGGGGTAATTTATTAGTAGTAATAGTCTTTAAAGTTTGCTATCCTTTTTTTCATGGTAGGTCCAGCCCGACGCATACTCACCATCTCAGAACTTACCCAAAAGATAAAGGCCTTACTTGAAACCAACCTCTATTATGTGTGGGTTGAGGGAGAGATTTCTAATTTAAGGTCGCCTGTTTCAGGCCATATCTATTTTACCTTAAAAGACGCAGGCGCACAGATAAGGGCTGTGGTATTCAGAAATCAGGCTAAATTTTTTAAATTTAAACCTTCAGATGGTCTCCATGTGATATGCAGAGGCATGGTTAGCGTATATCAGGAAAGAGGCGAGTATCAGCTGATACTGGATTATATTGAGCCAAAAGGCCTTGGTGCGCTGCAGGCTGCCCTGCAGCAGTTAAAAGAGAAACTTGCAAAAGAGGGTTTTTTTGACTCAGATCGAAAAAGACCGCTTCCCATTTTGCCCAAAAAGATTGGCATTGTTACATCGCCTACAGGGGCAGCTATCCGCGATATGTTGAAGGTTTTTGGCAGACGGTTTGCTGATATCAGTATTCTCATCTATCCAGTAAGGGTTCAGGGTATTGAATCAGCGCGGGAAATCACAGAAGGTATTTATGAACTGAATCAAATGAAGGATATTGATATAATTATCATTGCAAGAGGCGGCGGCTCACAGGAAGACCTCTGGGCATTTAATGAGGAGATTGTTGCAAGGGCCATATATAAATCAAAGGTCCCTGTTGTTTCAGCAGTTGGACATGAAATAGACTGGACCATAGCTGATATGGTTGCAGACCTCAGGGCGCCAACTCCGTCTGCTGCCGCTGAAATGGTTATCCGCTCCAAAGAAGAATTTATAGAAAAATTGATTGCTATCAACTCTCAGCTGCGTTCCATGATGATACATAGGGTAGATGACCAAAGAATCCTCCTCCATAGATTAGAACGCGGGTTAATAGATCCATCGAGGAGATTAAAGGAGATAAGGTTAAGGCTCGGAGATGTTGCGGGGAGACTTGATATTGCAGTATCGCACTATCTTGAAATGGTTAAAAAAGACTATCTGCATATAACAGAAAGGCTCAACATCCTCAGTCCGCTCAATATGCTTGCAAGGGGTTACAGTATTACAAGAAAGATCCCATCTATGGTCATCCTCCGAAACTCAAAAGATGTATCTGTTGGCGATGATATGAATGTAGTTCTTGCAAAGGGAGAGATATTCTGTAAGGTGACAAAAACTATCTGATTACGCAGATTAAAAAAAGCAGATTACACAGATTAAAGACCTGTATTATAATCTGTGTAATCGTATTCAAAAATCTGCGTAACCACGCTTAGCGTGGTGTAATCGAGAGGCATTTATTTAATGGCAGAGATAAAGTTTGAAGACGCATTAAAAAGATTAGAAGAGATTGTGGGTACCCTTGAAAAAGGGGGAATCCCGCTTGAGAGGTCTTTAAAGATATTTGAAGAAGGCGTGCGTCTTTCGCGGCTGTGCAATAAGATGCTGGATAAGGCTGAAAAGAAGGTGGAAATTCTTATGAGAAATGACAGCGGCGAGCTGGAATCCAAACCATTTGAGCAGGATGAAGAATAATCTTGAACCTAAATAGCTATCTAAAAGAAAAAGAAGATATCATAAATAAGGCGCTCGACACTGTTTTGCCCAAGGAAGATGAGTTTCCTCAGAGGCTACACAAGGCAATGCGATATAGCGTATTTGCAGGAGGAAAACGGGTCAGGCCTATACTGTGCTTAGCCTGTGCAGAGGTATTTGCAAAACTAAATGAAAATATTACAAACATAGGTTGCGCAATTGAGTTGATACATACGTATTCATTAATACATGACGACCTGCCTGCCCTTGATAATGATGATTTAAGACGGGGAATGCCGACAAATCATAAGGTGTTTGGAGAGGCTATGGCAATACTCGCAGGTGACGCCCTCCTGGCCTCAGCATTTTCTATAATGGCGAGTTGCAAGGCAGCAACAAATGACGAACAGGCCAGCCTTTTAGACACTATCAGGGAGATAGCAAAGGCTGCCGGCTCTACAGGTATGGTTGGCGGTCAGGTTGTTGATATAGAGTCAGAGGGAAAAGAGGTCGCTTTTCCTGTGCTTGAGTATATCCATATCCATAAGACAGGGGAATTAATCCTTGCAAGCTGCAGGGCTGGAGCTATTATGGCAGGGGCCGATGAAAAACCTCTCGAAGCTATCACTAAATATGGCGAGGCTATTGGTCTTGCATTTCAAATAGCTGATGATATACTTGATGTAGAAGGCCAGAGAGAACATATGGGTAAAGGGGTCGGAGGGGATGCGAAAAAAGGCAAGATTACTTATCCGGCTGTTTTAGGCATTGATGAATCAAGAAAGAGGGCGCAAGAATTAGTAGATATTGCAATAACTGTTATAGGTAATTTTGGTCCAAAGGCTAAACCATTGGTAGAGATTGCAAAGTATATTGTTGAAAGGAGAAAATGACAACAAATAGGAATTAAAAATTACGAATTATAAGGGAGTCCATATTTGTATTGACATATTAATCAGCGCATATATAGAGTATACATTCCACCCAGTGTCATTCCCGCATGTTTTTAGCGGGAATCCAGTAGTTCTTAGTCTCTGGATGCCCGATTAAAAAATTCGGGCATGACGAACAAAAGGGGATAGTGTGTAAATACTATTCTGGACTGGTTAGTAAGAATAAAAAATTCGTAATTCCTGATTCATAATTAATAATTGTATTTATGTCCAAACTATTAGATAGCATAAACACTCCCAACGACCTAAAAAAAATAGCCGCTGAAAACCTGCCCACACTTGCCAGCGAACTAAGAGATGAGATTATCAATACCATCTCAGGCATTGGGGGGCATCTCTCATCCAGTCTCGGCGCTGTTGATATTGCAGTGGCAGTTCATTATGTGTTTGATACACCACGGGACAAGATAATCTGGGATGTTGGGCATCAGGCGTATGCCCATAAGATTCTTACCGGAAGAAGAGAGGCATTTAAGACTATCCGCCAATTTGGCGGAATTAGCGGTTTTCCAAAACCATCTGAAAGTGCATACGATGCCTTTGGTGTCGGACATTCCTCTACCTCGATTTCCGCAGCTATGGGTATGGCTGTTGCAAGGGATTTAAATCATGAAAATTATAGAGTTATAGCCATTATTGGAGACGGTTCTTTAAGTTCAGGCATTGCCTTTGAGGGATTAAATCAAGCCGGGCATCTCAAAAAAGATATGATTGTCATCCTGAATGATAATGAGATGAGCATATCACAGAATGTTGGCGCCCTTTCTTCGTTCCTGAGCAGAAAGATTACCGGACGCCTGGCTACCCGTCTCAAGAAAGAGGCTGAAGGGTTTTTTATGTCTATACCTAAGATTGGGAGCAGACTTGTATCATTTGCCAAAAGGGCAGAGGATTCCTTGATAGCGCTGCTTACGCCAGGTATGTTGTTTGAGGGACTTGGTTTTCATTATATTGGCCCAATAGACGGCCATAATCTTGATGAGCTTATAAATACCTTGAATGATGCGAAAGATTTAAAAGGCCCGATACTCATTCATGTGCTGACAAAAAAAGGTAAGGGGTATACGCCGGCAGAACAAGAACCGATCCGGTTTCATGGCATTGGACCGTTCGAAAAAGAGACCGGTAAATCTATAAGACCTAAGAAACAGACTGCTTCCTATACAGAAGTCTTTGGTCAGACGCTTGTTGAACTGGCTGACCAGGATAAAAGAATTGTTGCAATAACCGCTGCTATGCCTGAAGGCACCGGCTTAGACAGATTTGCCAAAATATTTCCAGATAGATTTTTTGATGTTGGGATTGCAGAGCAGCATGCGGTAACTTTTGCAGCAGGCCTATCAACTCAGGGATTTATCCCTGTAGTAGCTATCTATTCTACATTTTTACAGAGGGCCTATGATGAGATACTGCATGATGTCTGCCTGCAGAATTTACCTATAGTGTTTGCAGTTGACAGGGCAGGGCTCGTTGGCGCTGACGGACCTACCCATCACGGTTTGTTTGATATATCATATCTTCGCCATATACCGAATATGGTTGTTATGGCTCCAAAGGATGAGGGTGAATTGCGCTCCATGCTCAAGACTGCTATAAAATGTGGAAAGCCCGCAGTTATCCGTTATCCCAGGGGTGAAGGGTATGACGTTGATACCTCTCAACCTTTGAAGGAGATTCCTCTTGGCAAGGCTGAGATATTGATGAATGGAAACGATGCCATTATTTTTGCAATAGGGTCAACCGTTTATCCTTCATTAGAGGCTGCCTATCAGTTAGAAAAAGGTGGAATTAAGGTGACGGTTGTGAACAGTCGCTTTGTTAAACCTCTTGATGATGAGATTATACTTTCTCTCACCAGAAAAATAGATAAGATTATAACAGTAGAAGAAAATGCGCTTCAGGGTGGATTTGGCAGCGCTGTCCTTGAAGTTTTAGAGCGCAATGGGGTAGCAGGCTGCAAAATGAAACGAATGGGAATTCCTGACGAGTTTGTGGAGCATGGCTCTCAAAAAGAACTGAGAACCCTTTATAATATAGATGCCGCTGGCATAGAAAAGGCAGTAATTGATATAATTAAAACAAATGTTAGTGAAAGAAAAAGAGCGTCTTGATGAGGCGCTTGTCAGACGAGGGTTAGTAAGCGATCCTGAAAAGGCATTGGCTGTCATAATGACAGGTAGGGTGCTTGTAGATGGTATTGTTTTTGATAAGCCAGGGACAGAGGTAAAAAACGATGCAGAAATCGTTATTCTCGAGAAAGAGCCATATGTCAGCAGAGGTGGAATAAAGCTTGAGGGCGTATTAAATCATTTTGACATAGATGTCCATGGCGCAACAGTTATGGATGTAGGGGCGTCCACAGGCGGTTTTACAGATTGCCTTTTAAAGAGAGGCGCTCAAAAGGTTTATGCAATAGATGTTGGCAAGGGACTTTTGGACTGGCGACTCAGAAACGATAAAAGGGTTGTGGTTCTGGAAGGAAAGAATATCAGATATCTTGAATCCAAAGATATCGGAGAAAAGGTCGATATTGCTGTAATAGATGTTTCATTTATTTCATTAAAAAATGTTGTTCCTGCAGTAATGAAATTTATAAAACCACAAGGCATCATCCTCGGACTCATAAAACCTCAGTTTGAGGCGCAGAAAAGGGAAGTGGAAAAAAAGGGCATTATAAAAGATTCTGCAAAACATGAAAAGATAATTCATGAGATAAAGATATTTGCAGAAGATATAGGTCTTGCTGTAAAAGGTGTTTGTGAATCTGCGATAAAGGGTGTAAAAGGGAATAAAGAATTCTGGATATATCTGAGAACATGATAATTGTATTTAAAAATCGGTGTAATTAAGAGGTTATTTATGGCAACTAAAAAGCTCGGAGAACTTCTTGTAGAAGCTGGGCTTATTACAAATGAACAGTTAGATGCTACACTTGAAGAGGGAAAGAAACAAAAAGGGAAAAGACTCGGCACCTTACTTGTGGAAAAGGGGTTTACTACAGAATTGGATATAGCCCAGACCCTCGCTTATCAGCTCAATATTCCCTATATGGACCTGCCAACAGCGGTTATTGACCCTGAGGCAATTAAACTCGTACCGGAAAAACTCGCCAGACAGCATCTCCTTGTGCCTATTTCATTGGAAAAAAGAAATGTTATCAAACTTGCCATGTCAGACCCTCTTAATATGGAGGCGCTTGATGATATCAGATTTGCTACAAATCGTGAATGCTCACCTATGGTAGCTACCATATCCGATATCCTTGTGGCAATAAAGACCCATTATCACCTTTCGCTTCCTTTGGAAGACATTGTAGGCGATATGGCCAAGGAGAAGTTTGTAGAGGTGATTCACGAAAGAGATTATACAAGAACTACGGAAGAGCTGCTAAAGAAGAGTGAAGCGCCTCCTATTATCAAAATGGTGGATTCCATCATAATCCATGGCGTTGAAAACAGGGCGAGCGATATACATATTGAGCCGCAGGACCATATCGTCAAATTGAGGGAGAGGATTGACGGGATTATGAGGGATGTTATGCAGCTGCCTAAATGGGTTCAGGGCGCTGTAACATCAAGGATAAAGATAATGGCAAGAATGGATATCGCAGAGAGAAGAATCCCTCAGGATGGGAGGATGCAGGTCAGGGTTGGAGGTAGGGAGATGGATTTAAGAATATCTTCGCTTCCGACCCAGTATGGCGAAAAGATAGTAATGCGTATCCTTGATTCAAAGGCTACCGCCCTTCAATTGGATGAAATAGGCCTTTCCCCGCAATCAAAAGAGAGGGTAACATCAATTATTGAACGTCCACAGGGGATAGTGCTTGTTACAGGGCCTACTGGAAGCGGTAAGACATCTACCCTGTACGCAATGATTGCTTATATTAAGACGCCTGCCATCAATGTGATTACCCTTGAGGACCCCATTGAATATCAACTCGAAGGGGTAAATCAGGTGGCAATCAATGACAAGGTTGGACTTACCTTTGCATA
>MGQA01000065.1 GCA_001797665.1 Deltaproteobacteria bacterium GWF2_42_12
CATCGCCTCTACACTCATGCATACCTAAAAACAATGCCTTTGACTTGCCAAAATTCCGCCTCAACTGAATAAGTTTAAGATTGGTATTTTCTCCAGCAATTGAGCTTAATCTTTCAAAGCTCCCATCTGTTGAGCCGTCATCAATAAAGACATATTCCATCTTAAGGTCATTTTTTAACCTTACCTCCTCTAACTCGTTGTACAGTATAGGGAGGCTTTCCGATTCATTATAAAAAGGTATTACAACACTTATCAGAGAATCCTTCATAGACACTTTATTTCCCTTTCGCTGAAAAGCTGAAAGAAAATCCTTTATCAGAAGTTCTTATTTCTTTCGTTATTATTACGGACTCTACTTTATCCGTACCTAATGAATCAAATAGGCCAGGCGGCTCAGCGATTCCTTTGCTGCTAAAAATTAAAGGATGCAAATGCCTCAGATTAAGCCTGAAACTATTGTTCTCACATGCAATCTCATCTGTTATCTTTAATGTGCTGCCTTCCATAATAAGCCTTCTTTTGAGAATAATGCCTAAGCTCTTTTCGGACAGAGGCGCCACAGACTGGTTTATTGCAGTCCCTTTCTTTTTACGGTATACATCAATAAGCCATCTAAGCCAGTACGACAAATATGGTATGCTGCAGCCTATCCTCAGGATGAGGCGCGCAATAAACGGAGGAAAGAAAAATTTAGCCGGTGCAAATCTTATATAAGCTGTAACTGTATTGCTGTCCTTCTCAATCTTCCGCGTATTTTTGTAGCCGCCTGTGAACATCTTATATTTTGTCCATGAAGGATCATCATAGAAATACCCGAGGTCTTCATAGGAATATATATCTACACTGTTATTCCCCTGATAAAATATCCTTATTCCTCCGCCGCCGGCAGGCATAAAAATACAATGAAGGCCTTTTGACTTATATGAAAAGACCCCGGCCTGCTCATAAAAGGCAGCGCCTTCGCTGTTAATAACCTGCACATTGCATGCCTTGGCAAATCTGAATTCAGCCTTCATCTGCTCTCTTATAATATAGGTTATTAAAGGCAGATAACCCCAGCGGCACAATCTGAGGTCGTCTGCCAGATAAGGCTCAATACCTGAAAACCCGGCGCTCTGGCTATCCATAGCCTTTGCAACAGAAGCTGCTTCCGGGGAATGCTCTGATAAAAGCAGAGTCCCAAGCCTTGAAACATACGGATTAAGACATATGCCCGCCTCTGGAGAGATTGTAATGTCCGGCTGTATAAATGGAAAAATAAAGGCATAAAGTTTTTTCATTGCCTCCAAGCCGGAATTATCCTTGGTTATATAATGGTAGAGCATCATGTAATCAAGCAAGACGCTGCAATAGCCTAAATCCATGCCTGCTATTTCATTAAACCATCCCTCATCTGTTTGTGCCTTTAATACAGTCTGATGTTTTCTAACAGCCTCATTGAGGAATGCCTCTTTTCCGCAAATCTTATAAGCAATAGCAAGCGCCGCTGCCCCTGCTGCCTGGTGATTCATCTTAACAAAGTCATCATGCTTTAAAAGCCAGTTGGCAGCCTTCTCAGCAGTCTGCAGCAATATTTTTTTATCCTCCTGCTCTATCTTATCAGCAAGAAAATATATTGCTAAACCATAGGCAATTAATGAAAAGGTTGTTGCGGCAAAACCGTGCTCATTTTTATACCATTCATCAAAACTGCCGTCTGAATGCTGCTGCCTATTCCAGAATACCACCCCGGCAGAGAAGGCCTTATAAAGCGCCTCCTTCATCGGAAGCGAAGGTTCATGCAACAATGGATGTGCTAAGAGCGCTAAGGCTGCGCCAGCCTCCTGAAAGCGTATATCGGCAAATTCAGAGACCTTGTCGCGCCAGTGGGAATAGTGAAAACATCCGTAGCTCGGCGAAAGAGGGTGTCTGTCCTGCATCCAGATGATTCTGTTGGCATTCTGTTTTATATAATTTGCCTGATATTCAAAATCGTTCATCACAAAGAACTATATAAACCGTTTAATTAAAATTATTGTTATACCTGCAATACCACCAATACCACTAATTTACAAGACTCAATAACATTCGCCGCTTCTAACCTTCCCATCGCTTTATAGACGCTCTGTTTATTCTTTTTAATTATCTCGTTATAATATTAGCTAAATGTCTAAACACTTTATAATGAGGAATATTATAGTATATGCAAGAAAACAATTGATTTACAAGCCATTTGGCATTTGTATCTCCGCCTCTGCAACATTTGCAGAATTCGTATGGTAGATGGCATCTTCTAAATTCTGAAGCAATACGCTTGAATTCTTTGCTATTGAGTAATTTTGAAAAGTTGCAATCTTCATATTTAAAAGGCAATCTTGTTCTTCCCTCATAATCCAGACAACAGAGTGCATAGGTTCCATCAGCCAGTATTGCTATCTGCCCGTCTTTCCGCAATGCATTACAACTTCCGATTATAGCTTTTTTGACTTTTCCATAATCGGTTCCAATATTGCCCGCCCAGCTGTGGGAAACCCCGATGGCAAGATTAACTCCCGGCACCAGCTCTTTCCTTATCACAAATGGAAGCTGTATTCTTCTAAAAAAATTATACCTAAAACCAGCAAATACATCCTTCATAAAAAGCACCGACTCAATACCAATCTGATCTAAAATTTGCATTATTGATTGTATTTCAACTGAATTTTTTATTATATCACGCTTATGGAGTAAGATAAGAAACTCCAGTTCTGTACTCGGATTCCTTTTTATATGCTGCTTAACTGCGTCGGTAACGTTTCCAAGGTGTTCTTCATAACTTAATTTAGGTTTTCGCATGTAGAATTCATCTTTATTTTTACTCAAGTTAATCGTGATTTTATCAATATGTATATCATACAGAAACTTAATTGTATCTGAAGTCAGTAAACTTGCATTAGTATTCAATAAAATTTTCAGGCTTTTGCTTTTAATATATTTAAAAATCTGATCTGCCTGCGGGTGCATTAATGGCTCACCAACAATATATGGATTAATGTGTCCATCACTACTGAGAAGATGCAATTCGGATATCTCATCCACAATCCTTTTAACAGTCTCAAAAGACATATAAGCCCTCTTACGCTGCATTTTCCCGATTGGGCAAAAATTGCATGAAAAATTACATATATTAGTTATTTCAATCGAAATCTGTGAAAAAAACATTCGCCTTCTCCTATAAATATGAATCCACCTAAAGTATTGTGTTTATATTTCATTCCAATCTTAAAACTTTTTACATGCATATTCTAAAACCTGATATAAACCCTACAGCTATGCTTCTCTAACTAACTTGACTTGATTCTCTTACAAAATAATCAGCCGAGAAATTAAGCCTCTCGTCGTCCTGCTCCTGTGTTTTAAGGTAAATCTTGAAATCACTTATAATGTTTATCATTTCCTGATCCTGATAGAATTTTATATAGGTTATTGCTTGAATTAGTGCGAGTAAATATGGAAAGGTCTATGTTGTATTCCACTAACCCGTTTTCCTTTGAAAGATGCTGGTCTAACCAGTTCTTTCCATCAATTGAAATGGCCCTAAAGGGTAAATCTTTATAATCGCTGAAGGCTTTAAAATTTAGTAATAACTATATTTAAAATATGCGGCGGCATAAAAGCTATCTCTCTTGAGAAGTCGTCATACTCTAAAGGGAAAAATCTTGCTATTGCCGCATAGTGATTGAGAGTAGAATGATATTCATAGCTTCTGAAAAAAAGGTATATTGTAAAAAAAGATAAAACAATATGAAAAAGCAATGAGACTTTTTATATTGCTCTATATCCAGATAATTCCTTAAGGTCATGCTAAAATTTTTTATCCGTTGCATATTTTTTAGTAAGTCCATATCGGTTTAGGCCTTAATCTATTACACACTACCTTTTAATTAAACCTTTAAATAACCCCATTATTGCACTCCTTACAACCTTGATTGACCCAGAATTTATTTTCTTCATATAGTATACCAGTAGCCTCCAGTTGCCATTGGAAATGCATCCTATAAGCTCGTTCTTTATATTATTGAAGGTAAACATGTCGTGAATACTTTGCAGATAAGCGCTATCAATCTTGCTTACATTGATGCTTGTATTGCCAATATCAAAAGCCTTACCTTGCTCCTCCAGAGACTCTGGTAGTTTAAAAAGTCCATTTGAAACACAGTAATTAAACAGTTCTGATCCGGGGTATGGCCTGAAGATAGTATTTATCGTCTGATGAGCCTTTAGTGATTTTACCAGATTTACGGTCATTTCAACATCCTCTCTTGTTTCTGTTGGCATACCTGCCATAAACATGGCCCCGGCCTTAAGTCCAACCTTGTGGCAAATATCAAAGGCCTTCTTAATACCGTCTACATCTTGGCCTTTTCTAATTTTTTCAAGAATTCTTGGGGAACCACTTTCAACACCAAATTCTATGAAACAGCAACCTGCCTTTTTTTCAAGGGCATACCGCTCCTCATCTGCAATATTCGTTCTTGAATAATGCGCCCATTTTATGTTTATCTTCTCTTTTAAAAGTAAATTACAGAAAACAACAACCCTCTTTGGGTTAGCGTCAAATTCATCATCATAAAATTGAAACCCCTTTATTCCGTACCTATCCTTTAAGCACAATACCTGTTCCAGTATCTTCTCAGGAGATAAGCCCCTCCATCTTCTAAAATTTACCTGTTCGTTATAGCAATATGAACATGACCATGGGCATCCACGACTTGTGTGTAATGTTACTACCCTATCGGAATAGAATTTTTTATGTATGTACCTTTCAATCGGCACCATGTCCCATGCAGGGAGCGGAAGGTCATCTAATTCTATAAAGGGTCTGATTTTGTTTTTTACAAGGGTCCCATTTTCCTTATATCCAAGATTCAGTATGTCCTTTGCCTCATCATCACCTTTTAAGAGCCTCTGGCAAAGCTCTAAGATTGGGCGATCCCCTTCATTTATTATGATGTAATCAACATAAGGCTGTTTAAGCACATGGTCAGGAAATATTGTTGTATGTATACCGCCCCATACAATTTTCGCTTCTTTAAGGATTTCTCTTACCATCTTGGACTTATTAACGGCATCTCCTATACATGAACCTGAAAGAACTGAAAAACCAACCACCTTCGGAGATGTTTTTTTCAAAAATTCCCTGAAATCCCTATCTTCCACATTTGTGTCATATATTCCGACATCCATACCCTTTGCTCTCAAAAACCCAGCCATATAGAGTATCCCGTACGGAAAGTAACTGGGGATTGTATTAAAGCTCTTCGGGTTTACAAACAGAATTTCAGCCATTTAAAAATCCTCCACTACAAACTATTTATTTACAGACGATGTAAAGGCAAAGCTCTTTGCAGCAGCGTAAACTTCCTTTAATCCAATCTCCCGCCTCTTTAAAAGAGAAAGGCCGATTGCCCCGATATTAATTATATTTGCTATCTTTGCAATATAAAGAAGATATTCAGGCCTCTTTTTCAAAAACCTGCTCTTGGACAAAAAGTTTATAATCCATGAGGGTATAAAAGGTTTTGATGTCAATGAAAATAGGCTGTTCCAGAAAAGATTATTCTGGTAGCCATATATCATCTTTTTGTCCTTCAATAAGACATGGTTAAGCCGCAATGCCTCATCAGCTTCACCTTCAATATGCTCCTGTTTTATAATGCCATCCTTTAAAGCCTTTTCAGTCAATTCTGTCTTTGGAAAATAAACAAGGGAATGGAGGTTTAATTCAAATGGTTTTGGTATTTCAAGATAAAACCTCAACGATTCCTCAAGGTCTTTCTCTGTTTCATAAGGATTATTCACAATACCATCAAAAGTTATCCTGATACCCATCTTATGGAATAGGCTTGCAAGCTCTATTATCTTTTCATTTGTTTCATTGCGCTTGTACAGATTTTTCCTTACATACTCAGAACCGGCCTGTATGCCTATCCTTGCGTGGCTGAGGCCTGCATCCTTTAACATCTTTATAGTATCCTCCCTCACTACATTTGGATAGAACATGGCCGCAAAGGGCATATTTACATGCTTCTCATATTTATTGCAAAACTCTATAGTCCAGTTTTTATTAAATGCAAAAACCTCATCTGCAAAAACTATTTTTTTCAGGTTCTTAAAATACCCTTTAAGGTTATGTATATCTTTTATGACATTATCAACACCTTTTAATCTTACAAACTTTCCTTCGTGCATTATACTCCTTAACACATTGTTGGTGCAGTAGGTGCAATGATAGGGGCATCCCCTTGAGGAGAATATTTCTCCGACTGAATTTTCAATGAGCGGCTCGCCTGCTTTTACAGTATCGTTTTCAATATGCCACTTATTATCATTGGAATAATCTATAGCCGGAATCTGGTTTATATCTATAAGTTCGTTTATTTGATTTTTATATATCTGGCCGTTTTGCTTTACCCATAAACCCGAGATTTTTGTTATACTTTTAAGTTCGTCTGAATAATTCCTGATCAAATCTAAAAATGGGTACTCGCCCTCGCCGAGGCAGACCATATCTGCCAGTTCTATACATTCCTCTGGCGAGAGTATTGCGTGAGTCCCTCCTATTAAAATCTTTATATCTTTAATCTCATTGCGGACAAAATTTATAATAGCCTTTGCTGTCTTATATGACGATGACCTCAGGCTTATCCCAAGAAGCTCGGTATCTAAATCCTTTATAAGATTTACCAGCGTATCTATTTCATTCTGAGTATAAGGAAACTTGGATGGAAAAAGATTTTTAAAAAAAACCTGATTCACTTGAATGCCTTCATGTTCTTTGACAAATGAAGCCAATGTCCTGATGCCTATTGCATCAGGGTCATATAAGGCAAGCAGTGTGGTTTTAGGATATCTTTTGTTTTCCATAATTTTATATTGATTTATTCCTTCTCTTTGCAAATTGAAATAATCTGTAATCTATCGGAATGCCAAAATATTTATATCCCCATCTAAGCCTGGCCAATATACGATAAAATTTGAAGACTATTAAAAACAAGCCTCTTTTAAGCCTACTCTTTATCCTTTCCCCAATCCATGTTATTGTATCGGAATCCAAAAACATGAAAATATAGCTTGAAATCATTGAAACAAGCAAAACCTGCTTCTTTGTGACCCATGGGGTATGTTTTTCATATAGGGTATAGTTGCTCCATTCTTCAAGGCTTTTTGGCTCTTTAAAACCAAGCTCAACTGCATTTTGATACATGGGTGTTCCCGGATACGGGCAGTATATAAACATCAACCCCCTGTGCCTGCTGTCATATGAAAGGAGCTCATCAAACATTTTTATAGTAGCATCTATTTGTTCACCTGTCTTTTTTGCAAGCTCATCATAGGTCTTTCCTGGTATTGGCAGCCCCACAAGGGTTGAAAAAACTACCTTTATGCCATACTCATGGCACCTCTTTGCAAACCTTATATTATCCTCCACGTTTATGTCTTTCTTAATAATCTCAAGGGCCTCCTGATTGCCGGATTCCGCGCCTGTCAGGATGCTGTAACACCGTGTTGCCCTTAATAGCTCCCATATCTCCTTATCAGCATCAGCAAGCTGTTTTGTCCTGCCGTCAACATTGCCAAGCCTTATTGTCAAGCCCCTCTCCAACATTCCGCTCAAGATACCCTTTGCCCTCTTCATATCAACGAAGAAATTGCTGTCATACATTGATACGCCGTTAACCTTGTAAACCTTCTCCAGCCTTTCAAGGTCATCAACAACCTTTCTTGCATCTAATCCAACCCATCTCCTCTTGTTAACTGTCTGCTCGCAGCAGAATCCGCATCTGAAAGGGCAGCCATAGCTTGAAACATAATTTATAGTTCTGTTGCCGAACTCGGTTTCAATAAGGCATTTCTCTGTATCAACAAGATGATACGGGATTGGCGGCATTTCATTAAGCGGTTCAAGCATCCTGTCCTGATTAGAATAAATCCTGCCATTATCCTTCCAGTGCACACCTAAAATATTCTCATAGGGCGCTACCTCCTCTGTCCTTTTTACTACATCATAGAACGCCCTTTCACCCTGCCCTTTTATTACAATGTCTATATAGGGATTCTCCAATACCTGCTGGGGATAAAGCGAAGGATGCCACCCGCCCCATACTACCTTTATGTCCTTGTTCGCCTCTTTTACAATTCTGCTCGCCTTAAGCCCATCATATATCTGATAGCCTGTCATAGATGAGACGCCAAGAATCATGCTCTCCTTTGCAGCTTCCCTTATCACATCAAAATGGTCATCATACAGATTTTCGCTGACTATTTTTATATTATAACCATCCTTATCAAGGAACCTTGATATGCACAATAATGACAATGGCAGATCAACAGGCCTTAAATGTGGATTGGGTCTTGGATTATATAAGAGAATTTTTTCTTTCATGAATATTATCGCCTTTTATATAAAATCTGTACCATACCTCAAATATCAAAAGCCTCCAGAGAAGGATATTGTACTCTATTCTTCTAAGCCCTCTCTGGGGTCTAAATAATTTACAGAGCATCTCATTTCCTAAAAAATTCTTGGAAAACGAAGAATCATCCATTAAAACCTCATTAGTGTACCCTTTTAAACCGCTCTCCAGCCACTTATCAAGGGGAATCAGAAAACCCCGTTTCTTTCTTTCTACAATCTCCTGAGGAAGGATGCCTTCCATGACCTTCCGCAGTATATACTTCCCGGTAAGGCCTTTTATTTTATATTTCCTGGGCAAGGCAACAACAAACTCCAGTAGTTTATGATCCAAAAATGGAGCCCTTGCCTCTATGGAGTGCGCCATTGTCATTTTGTCTACCTTCATTAAAAGGCAATTCGGCAGAAGATTTTGCATCTCAAAGAACGACATCCTGGATAAAAAATCTATATTGCTACTTGTTGTGTCAAAGAGCCCTTCAAATTTTTTATAGATTACAGAGGAGTTTTCCCATCCCCTGTAGAATGTATTCAGATAAAAATAAAGCCGTCTTTTAATTGTCTCTGGAAAAAAATCAAGATACGGACTTGACAGCTTATACCACGAATATCCGCAAAAAAGCTCGTCAGCGCCCTCTCCAACAAGTATAACCTTTACATAGTCTTTTACAACCTCTGAAACAAGGAAGGTTGCAAATGCGCCTCCATCAGCAATAGGCTCATCCAGATGCCATACTATTTTTTCAAGCAGGTTCATTAAATTATCAGGCTTAATGGTAAATTCATGGTGGTCAGTCTGAAATCTTTTTGCAACTATTTTAGCATATCCCAGCTCATCACCCTCTTCACCAAAACCTACTGAAAAGGTCTTTATCTCCTTTGCGCCTGCGCCTGACATCATTGCCACCACACTGCTTGAATCAAGCCCCCCTGACAGCAGAACACCTACTGGAACATCGCTGATAAGCCTTAGCGATACAGACTCATCAAGCAATTCCTTGAGTTTTTCGCAAGCCTCTGCCTCGCTCCCACTCCAGCTTTGGGGTTTAATGTCATAAAGATTCCAGTATTTCTTGACAGTTATATTATCATCTTCCAGTATAAGCATATGCCCTGGAGGCAACCTGTATACATTTTTCACTATGGTCTCTGCTCCGGGGACATATTGAAAGGCCAAATAATAAGAATAACCCTCCAGATTTACTTCCCTATCAATATCACTGCACTCCAGAATAGACTTTATCTCTGAGGCAAAAACAAGCCTTTTGCCGTTCCACCAATAGTATAATGGTTTTTTACCAATCCTGTCCCTGCAGAGTATTAATCTATCCCTTTTTGAATCCCATAATGCAAAGGAAAACATGCCGCGGAAATCCTCAACACATCCAACTCCCTTTTCTTCATAGGAATGAAGAATCACCTCGCTATCTGAGCAGCTCTTAAAATGATGGCCATTTTTAAGCAGCTCGTCCCTTAAACCTTGAAAATTATAAATCTCCCCATTTACAATCACAAAAAGGCTTCCATCCTCATTTGTCATTGGCTGTCTTCCATTTTCAGACAAATCAATTATACTTAATCTTCTGTGTCCAAGTGAAACCTTATTGGATACATATATTCCTTCTTGATCAGGGCCTCTGTGCCGAATGATCTCGCACATCTTCTTAAGAAGTACATCATCCCTGAAACCATAGAAACCAGATATACCGCACATTTAATTAAACCTGCCGATTATCATATCCGCAGTCTTTTCCCAATTAAACCTCTGGCTTGATTCATAAGCCTCTTTTGACATCCTTTGCCTTGCTTCTTTATTAGAAAACAACTTTATTATGTTTTCTGCCAATCCTTTAATATCACCTATATCCGCTTTAATCATCCCGACAGGATATATTTCCCTGTAAACAGGCAAATCATATGCCACTACAGGCAGACCGCACGCCATCGCCTCTGCTACAACCATTCCAAAGCTCTCATAGGTGCTCGGAAAGATACATATCTTAGATGACTTCATAACAGTAAACTTGTCTATCCCATTCAGAAAACCCATAAATTTTATATTCTCAAACAGACCTTTGTCTTTTACCCTTTTAACCACATCATCAAAGTTAATATCACTGCCAATAACAGCCATTACTGAATTTGGAAACCGATCACAAACCAGTTTCCATGCCTCAATAAGGTCAAAAAAACCTTTCTGTTCATGAAACCTTCCAATATAACACGCATCATATCCTGGTTCTTTTTTATCAGCTTTATTAATAGCATCCCAGTCAACTGCACCGTATGTTACAATCACCTTATCAGGCACAAAACCCTTCTTAATGAGAAAATCCCTGTCCATAGAGTTTGAGACCATTACAGTATGTGTATATCTTTTCATAAATCTCATAATTAAACGCTGGCTAAAAAAATAATAGATATTGGAAATAGAAGGTATGGCATACCCCCTTATAGATATCTTTTTGAAGCCCTTGAATGGATTCGGTGCTATAAGGTGCAGACCAGCAATCCACTTCAATTCAGACATCATTATTTTTGAAAAAATAGCTGGCATGGCATCAGGCAGCAAATCCGACGAAGAGTATATAACCGTATTATCTTTGACATTTTTCTTCAGTCTCTTATACAGCATCTGCGATGCCTTTATTCCCCTTAAAAAATAACCAGCAGCTAAACCAATGCCACCACTTAGTGAATCAGATACAGTTATAATACAATTTAATCCTTTGTATCTTTCTTTCCCTTGCTCAGGAATAATTAAAGTTACTTCATGGCCTTTTAAAATAAACATCCTGCTCCAATTTAATGCCCGCTGGTCTGATCCGCTCATCCCTTCAGAAGATATAATACCGTTATTGATTATTATAAATTTTAATTTAAAAATTTCCCCAACCCCTGTCTTAAAACCCATTTTTGATACACTGTATTCCTCAAGTAAAACCATTCATTTCGCAAAACCGTAAAAAAAATAAACCCCGTCCCTGCCCTAATATTTATTATAAATTTTGCTATCAACACAAATATCGTTGGGAGTCTCTCTAAAAAATTCATCCATTTGGCACTGTTGATTATCTTCTTAACGATTGACGGCGGAATAAGCGGCAAAGAAGTAAAAAGTAGAGCATATTTTTTGAAATTGCCCTGCGAGTTAAACTGAAGGTTCATATAGCCCTTAAACAGGCCTCTATTGATAGAATCAGCAGCTTGAGCTTCAAGCATACCAGCCTTTATACCATGGTTGATTATCTCTGTTTTCGGAAAATATATAAGGTCAAAGGAGTGGATAATATCGGGCCGCAACTCATTATAAAATTCCAGGGATTCTTTAATGGTCTCCTCTGTATCAAAAGGTATGTTAAGTATATTATCCAGCGAAAATTTAATTCCTTGTTCTTTAAGCCTTCTTGTAGCCTTTCTGTATTCATCATTGGTCTCTGGTCGTTTAAGTACTTCACGCCTTATACTCTCTGAACCTGACTGAAGGCCCAATAAAAGCATATTGCACCCTGACTTCTTTAAAAGCTCGCATATCTCATTATCCAAAAACTTGGTGTGAGATAAACAACTGTAGGGTAGGCCTATCTCACTGGCATACATGGGTGCAAATTCTTCAAGCCATTCCTTATCGAAAGTAAAGAGATCATCCATAAAAATTATATATTTTGGTTTATACCTGGATTTTATAGCTTTAATCTCTGCTGTAACGTGGATAGGGCTTCTACGCCTTAGGTATTTACCCTTTCCTTTATAAACTGTTGCGATGGCGTTGTTGGCGCAATACGTACACCGGTAAGGACATCCATAGCTTGTTAGTATTATAGGATACTTGCTGTATGAGCGTGGCAGTTGGGCGTACAGATCATCCCTGTCAGGGAACGGAAGTGCATCAAGATCTTGCATTAATGGACGAATTTCATTTTTGATAATTTCGCCGTCCCTCTTGAACCATATGTTCTTGACGGAGTAACTCATCTTACCTAATTCTAAGCACTGGAGCAGTTCTGCAAGCGGCTCTTCACCCTCCCCGACGCATACCATATCAACCGCATCCTCACTGATGACAGTCTCAGGGACAAGTGTGGTGTGTACGCCCCCAAATATAATAGGGACTTTTATAACCTTTTTAACCGCTCTCGCCATCTTCAGTGCCCACTGGTAGTTTGATGTAAATACCGAAAAACCGACAATATCCGGTTTGAATGTCTCAATTTCTCGGAGTATCAAATCCCTCCTCGCAAACAAATTCGCAAGGAATTTATTCTGTGAATATGATTTTTCAAACTGCTTTGGATCAAAAATAACTTTAACTTCATAACCCTTAGATTTTAGATAGGCTGAAAGGGAAGTTATTCCAAGAGAAAAATCTTCTGAACAAATTAAAACGACTCTCATATCACTCAATTATAACCTTTTTAATAATATTTTTTTGTTTAGGGTCTTTAATATCTCTTTTTTATTCTTATTCATAAGGAACCACTTTGCTACATCAAAAGGACTTATAATAGCAGAGGAACTTACCTCGCACTCACACCAGCACTTGCACTTCTCAAGCTTCTTTCTCAAGCCCCATGCCTTATCGGAATTTATTATGTCTTTGAAAAACCCGTCTTTAATATTGCCAAAGCTCTCTTCAATCAATATGCACGGCAGTATTTCACCGTAAGGGTTAATCACATAAGAAGTATAGCCTGAATAACATGGGAGCGTCCTTCTGGACTCACCTGTAATCTGCGTCCTTAGATTGTCCATGAAATAGTGGTAGCCGAAGTCCTTGAGTTCTTCTGCAATAATATCAAGTTCTTTTTTTGTAAGCTGATTTTTATTATTCAGGTTGCCAAAATACTCGCTGCTTTCAGGAAGGAAGCAGGAAAATTCGCAACCGAGTGATTCAACCTTTTCTGAAACCTCTTTTATCTTGTCAAAATTTTTGGATGTAAGCGTCATACCGCATGTAATGCCTGTTATGCCCAGTTCTGCAGCGTATTCTATAGTTCTGACAGCCTTTTCATATGCGCCATCTATACCCCGAATCTCATCGTGAGTGCTGCCAATGCCGTCCAGCGATACAGCAATCTTAAAATTCGGATAAAATTTAAGAATCTCTATAATCTTATCCCTGATCAACTCTGGCAGGAGTCCGTTTGTCTGGACACCGATATCAACCCACGGAAGCTCCTCGTGCCCTGCCCTTATAATCTCTACCATGTCTTTCCTCAGAAATGCCTCTCCGCCTGTAAAACCTATGCTCCTTAAATCTGAGAAAAAGTCTCTATTTTTTCTTAGAAAGCCAGCAATATCTTCAACTGTCAGTTCGTCGGAAAGTCTTTTATTTTCATTATCATCTTTTTTATACTTCTTCCATATGTCGCACATTATACATTTGGCATTACATCTGTATGTCACAGGAAAATTAATAAAGACAGGCTTCACAGGCCTCTTGATTGTTCGGTTAAGCTTATAGGATATTGAAGACGCAAGGCTTTTAGCCGACAAAACAAATAATCTAAACATATTAAACCTAATAATCCTTCACAGCCTTTACAAAGATAGATACAGATGACTCGCCATCTGCAAGTTTATCATTAAATTTATCCAGAAGATTTAAAACCCTGTAGCCATGTTTTATCAACATAGATTGCTTATTCTCATTGACTGAGAATTTATCAGCGGTATTCTTCATCCCATCAGGCAGCATGCCGCTATCAAGCACCTTTTTGAGCCCGTATAGCACAATATGATTAAAAGGCACGCAGTAATGAGTTAAAGGCTCCATAGAAACAACCTTAAATCCGGCGTCTTTTATCAAACTGCTTATCTCTTTAGGATAATAAAGTCTTAAGTGCATATTCCATATGCCAGCCCAAAAGCCGGATTTTATATGGCCGCCTGTTACTGCCTCCATAACCCAATTTATTGGGTCCCACAGGAATGGATAATTATGATTTGGCACAGTTAAAATAAGCGTGCCCTTTGGTTTTAAAATCCTGTAAATCTCTCTTAATGCCTGACAGTCGTCAGGTATATGTTCTATCACCTCTGTGCAGTATATCTTGTCAAATGCAGAGTCTTTGAAAGGCAGTATACAACCGTTGCCTTGTATAATTGAGACTGAATTATCAGTATGCCCCTGGGCAAGCCTTAATGACCCGCTATCAAGGTCAAAACCTATTATGTTATACGAACCCAATTCTTTGATTGTCTTTAAATAAAGCCCATCGCCGCATCCGTTGTCTAACACAAAATCATCTGGTTTAATATCAAGCTCGGAGATAATTCTCTTAACCCTTCTCTTAAGGGCCATATCACCGATATTTACAGTCAGATCATCAAGCTTGCTATTCAAATAAGTTTCCATCTTAATTCTTATAAGAACTCAGAATCTTATCAGCATTGGATTTTCCAAATCTTTTTACTGCATAGCCTCTGCATAATCTCTTCTTCTTTTCCAACTCTTCCCGATTTTCAAAGAGGTAAAGAATCGCCTTATAGAAATCCTCTGCCTTTGGCTCTACAAGCATGCCAATGCTGCTGTCAACCGCCTCTGGGATGCCGCCCTTATTTGAAGCAATTACAGGCGTCCCGCAGGAAATGGCTTCAAGGATAACCCTTCCGAATCCCTCTTCATACTTTGAAGGCACACAAAGAATATCCGCTGCGCTGTAATAGAGCGGCAAATTGCGATTTTCAACCTTCCCTATAAAAATAACATTATTTAATATCCCGGCTTCTCTTTCTATCTTTCCAGATAACGGGCCGTCCCCGATAAATGCAAAATGAACCTTCCCCTTCATCCTCCCTGCTGACTCCAATAATATATCTGTCCCCTTTGCATCAATAAATCTGCCGACAAAGAGGACTATAAACATATCCTCCCAGCCGGCTTTTTTTTTAGCCTCGGAAACGGGTCTAAATATCTCCTGTTCTATCCAGTAAGTATAGGTATCAATACCTCCTGCATCAAGCCCTATTTTAACAAGCTCTCTTTTTGAGGCCTCTGATAAGGTCAGAATTTTGTCAGCAGACATTAAAGTCCATTTAACCATCCTTGCCATTAAAGAATCAGGATTCATTTCATAAACAGCATGGGTGCTGATAATAAACCTTTTTCTGAATACCTTAATAAGCAATTTGGCAATAAAGGAGGCATTAAATCCCTGTGCATGAATTACATCTATTTCTCTGCTTTTAAAAAGGAGAAAAATAAAAGTCCATATAAGCAGCCACGGTGTTATATAGAAAAACTCTAAGATCGGATACGGCTCTAATTTGTGAAACAGATTGAAACCAATCCATGGGATTCTTAAGACTTTTAAATTTCCTTTCTCTTCAGAATAATGGCCTTTGGTCTCTGTTGTAATTGGTTGATAAGTTAAAACATATACCCTATATTCGCTATTCTTATTAAGATATTCAGTAAGATCTTTCAAATGTGTCTCTACCCCGCCTATATTTGGTTCATAAAAAGGGGTCAATATCAATACGCCAATTTTTTTCGTCATAAAATTGCTACTGCCCCCATCTTTCTCTTCTTAACTCCCGAACACCAAATACTCCACCAATCCTTCCCCATCCATATTCCCACAGCGTAATCCAACAAGCAACGGGATGAAAAAACCAAACCTTGTCTGGTCGCTTTAGATAACCCTTAAGGCTTTGAATTACCAACGGAATAATTATTAAACATGACAAAATAAATTCCAATAATTTTATCTTGCTGACACTCTTCCATGGATATTTTCGAACGCCGAGCCTGTTGTAATAGAGATAATCCCTTACCCTTCTCTTTTGTTTTCTTGCAAAGGTTTTTATATCTCCTGAGAAAATATGAATTATGCCGGTCTTAACTTTGGCAAACCGGATTGAATCCCTTGAGCTGAGAAGTTCGTGTATGACATCTATGTCAAAAAGATAATCTCCTATATTGCACCTTTCCAGTGCAGAACGGCGAATGAGAAAGCCATTGGCGCCGATTGTCGGAAGCTGTCCTTTATTGAATTCTATTTTCAGATAAACACCTTTATCTTCTTCTTTATGCTCTATCTCTGTCCATTGTCCGGTCAAAGTACAATATCTATCATAGTTTCCCAAAAACAGGCATAAAGGGTCGTTCATACCAAGAAGGGCACAGTAGCGAGTTATGTAACTATCGGTTGTCCTATATGTATATTCAATCGGCTCTGATGCTACAATTTCAGGGTCATCAAAAGGCTCCACCATATTTTTCAGCCAATCTTTATCAGGTAGTATATTGTCAGAATCAATAAAGGCAATTATATCATTCTTGGCATGTTTACGACCAGCGGCTTTGCCTGCCTCACCTGTCTTTAAGGGGTTGAGAATAACTTTAATATTTAAGGCAGCAGAAAATTCAGAAATAATATCAAGTGTTTTGTCTGTAGAACCGGCATCTGCGATTATTATTTCTACTTTATCTTTAGGATATCCCTGCCCGGCAATACTTTCCAGACACTGCTTAAGGGTCTTTGCCGAATTCAATGTTGGAATTATAACAGAAACAGACGGAGAACAGAAACTTAGGAGTTTAACATTTTGAACAACTTCTAACAAGGCCTTTCCCCTGCCTTAAAATCCGTCAGATGACCAATAATCTTTTTCCCGGCACGCCAAAAAAAGCGCAGATCATCAGCGCCACGTATAGAAAGAACTTTTCTCAAGAAGAATTGCGGACTAATAAACGACTTATATAACATTTGCGTTAACTCTTTTATATCTTCTCCAGACACAGGTGATGACATTATTTGCTCTCTCATGTCATACCTGTCCCAATCTTCGGTAAGCAGCCAGCCATTCTCTTTACATTCTTTAAATAGCGGAGTGCCTGGATACGGTATCACAATAGTTGCCTGAAGGGTGTCAACATAGCCACATTTAAACAGATGTTGTGCCAATTCAATGGTTTTTCGGGCATCTTCTTTTGTCTCCCACGGATACCCCATCATTACGGTAATGTGCGGATCAAGTCCTGCCTGCTTGGCAAATTTAACCCCCTCTGCTATCTTTTCAATTTTCAGATTTTTATCTATTCTGTCAAGTGTCTTCTGATTTGCAGATTCAAGCCCAAAAAGGATAAACCTGAACCCTGCCTTTGCCATCATCTTATACTCTTGTTCACCAAGTATTCCAAAACGCATATTGCAATCTATCTTAACCCTTTTGTTATAGCCCCTTTTAATCATGCCCTGACAAAATTCCGCAAGCCATTCACCAACAGGGAATGTGCCGCTGTCGTCCATTATTTCTCTTACACCGTATTTTTCAACAAGCATGCCTACTTCATCGAGCATTTTTCCAGGAGACTGGGCGCGGTATTTGGCTCCTGGGTATATTGTAGTCCATGAACAGAAAGAGCACTTTCCCCACCAGCAATCACGCGCAGCCATGGTATACGTTCCGGGCAGATACTTGTAGTTTCCATTCTTCTCGCTGTACAGCTTCCATTTTGTCAGGTCTCTGTCTATAGGAGGAAGAGAGTTGAGGTCGTGGTTCAATTCACATTGACCGGTGTTTTTAATCCTTCCTTCCTCACGATACCAGATGCCGGGGGACAAGTCAGTTGAAAGTTGAAAGTTACGGGTTGCGGGTTGCGGGTTGCGGATTGCGAGTGAACGACAAAGATTCAGGAGGAGAAAGTCATAGTCGCCGCCGGTTAGGACAAAATCAACCTGACTGTTCACCATTGATTCCTCTGGCAGGGCTGTGACATGGTCGCCCATGAGAACAGTTACGGGTTGCGGGTTGCGGGTTGCGAGTTGTTTCAAATCATTGATTATTTTCCAGTGGCGTTTGACTACAGGGGTTTTGGTTTCAATGGCTATAACGTCTGGTTTTTCCTTCTTTATTCTATCAATCCACTGCTCATATGTAAGCCCCTCTGCAATGCCATCATCCCATATTACTTCAAAGCCGTTTTCCTTCAATAAGGTTGCAGCATAGGCCGGAACCATGGGATAGATGTAGGTTGGCTCGCTGAACCACTGGAACTGGCGGTTCTGGCTTAAAAGCGGGATGCCCTTATCCGATTCAAGTGGGGGATAGGAGATGGAGATTTTAAGGTTACGGGTTGCGGGTTGCGCTTTTTGGGTATCGAGTTTCATTTCCATTCTGTCTCCACGTATTGAATAAATCTATTTATTTTGCCGCCTAACTCATCGTATGAGTTAAGAAAAGACTGCATTTCTTTTTTATCAATTTTGTTAGTGTTTCTTATAAAGTTCAGATGAAGAATAGTTTCATCGCAAGAGGCATGAGCATAAGTAAGAAATTTAATGAACTCTGCCTTATATCTTTTTCGCCCATAACCCTCTACAATGCAAGATGTAACCCCAACCCGCAACCCGAAACTATTTTCTTCCTAACTTACTTTTTAAATCCTCAGTGAATAAATACCCCTGCAGGAAACGAATGCCATACCATATGTGAGTCAAAAAAATATAAAACAAGCTAAAAAAAGAAACCGCAAGGTTTTTTTCTTTATTCTGAATCTGACAAAAAGCGAATAAAAGCAAAGCAGAATATATTATAATACCCAAAGAATATAATCTACTAAAAAAAATATTATCTGTAAAAAGGAGAGAAATTCCGGCAATTAGAAATGCTACAAAAAGGGATGGTAAAAAATATTTAAGCTTTTTTGAAGTCTCAGGAAATCTTTTTGCAAAGAAACCCCTATGGATTCCATAACGTCCAATCTGCCTTAAATGCCTTATAAGTCCCTTTCTCCTGTGATGCCATACAAAGACATCAGGATCGTATATTATCTTGCCACCAGCCTTGATAATATCAAGACAAAGCTTTGTGTCCTCCCCAGGCCAATATTCAGAATTGAAGCCGCCAACCTTTTCAAACATGTCCTTACGAACCAGCAAATTTACTGATGGCCAGTCATCAACTTCCCTTACTCGTCCAAGCGGCCAGTATCTTTCGGGAAAACCCCCGCCTATCTTGCTTAAAAAAACTGCCCCAGAAACCCTCTGCAAAAGCGAATCACTCATAGGGGTGACGGCAGGACCGCCAACAGCTGCAACCTTCGGATCTTTGAAATGCAACACTGCGTTTTTGAGCCAGTCTTTTCGCGGGTATGCATCATCATCAAGAAATGCAAGGATATCAGCATGGGAATGCAATAACGCAAGATCTCTTTTGTCTGCTGGACCTATTGCACCCGTTGGAATAATCTTAGTCTTTGGGAATGATTCACCATCAAATGAATCGGGAAAAATAATGATTCCAAAATCTTCGTAATCAAGCTCTAAAATTATTGGAATTGATTCATAGATGTAGTTGTTGATTTTTTTTACCGGTATTATTATATCTACTTTCATTTATTTGCTTTTACCGACAAAACCAGACTCTGTAATTTCCCTCTATAGTATTCTAAAGTCAAAAATGCAAACAGTATCGTTACGCACAAAGAACCACTAATTAGCATAACCTTTAAAACAGTTATCAGGCTATCGTGAAAATAAACAATGCCAACAACCTGCATGACAGAGCCTAATAACATAATATATGCAAAATATTTTCCGCCCTTTGCCATATTATAATGCATTATAATCATTAAAAAGGCCATTGGCAGCATCGCTATCGCAAATAATCCTATTATATATGCTGCGGAAGAGAATCTGTTACCAAAAAATAATGAGACTATAAAATCGGGAAATAGGTAAAGCGCAAGGGTCCCTGTGCCAGACAGCGCAATAGTCATTGCGAGCGCCTTTAATATAAGGTGTAATGTCCCTTCGTCCCTTGCCTTGTTTGAGGCTACCATTGGGAATAGGGATATAACTATAGCGCCTGGCAGATACATTACTGTTCTGCCTATTATTGCGGCTGAGCTGTATATACCAGCCTCATGCGGTGTAAAAATATACTTTACAAGGATAATATCGCTCTGTGTCAATATTGCAAATGCAAGGTTTGCTATAAATATGGGGATTATTACAGGCAACAAACTATTATATTTCTCGTCGATATATTCCCTTCCTAATTTAAGATGATTGGCTATGGGCATGAATGATATAACACCGATTAATACTACAGTTAAGATTATGCCAATCATCACGCCGATTAATCCCAGTCCTAAGTAGACCAAAAAAAAACACAGCAAATACCTAAAAATACCGCCGCCGGCTGACACGAATGAAAGCATTTTAAATTTATGCAAACCCTGTAATATGCCTGTATTTATAGGAATGCATATAGACGCTACTATACTAAGGAAAAGCAGTATCACTGGAATGACACTGTCAATTTTAAGATATTTGCTTAAATAGCTGGAAAAAAAAGCGCCGGTTAAGAACATGATGCATCCAGCCGCTAAAAGGTTTTTGTAACTCTTTATTATCAGATCATTTGTCCGTTTAGTGAGGGATAGTGCATCATATGTGGCCACATTTTTTACAAGAAAACTTGTTATACTGGCAAAGGGCACACCAAATATAACCATTACAGATAAAAGGGCATTCATCTCGCCAAAGGTTGAAACAGTCAGCATCCTCCCCATAGTAATTTGGAATACATAGTTGAAAATATTTCCAACCATAGTTCCCATTAAAACTAATGAGCTTGCTTTAAAAAGACTATCTTTTATCATATTCATCCGCTTAGTCAAAATTAAGTCTATCTTTAACTATGTAAAGAGGCCGATTTACCACCTCATTGTGTATATTCCCGATATAGAGAGCTATAAGGCCCAACGATATCAATACGATTCCGATAAAGAATGTATTGCTGACAGCTACAATAGCCAAGGGCGAAAAAAAGGGTGACCTAAATATAAAATACGTTGGCAACATTATCAACAAGAGCAAACTACTAAAAAATGTGATTATCACCCCAATGATGCCTGCTATCTTTAATGGGAACAGAGAAAATGAGGTTATGCTGTTTATCGCTAAATTCAACAGTTTTCTATATGAATATCCTGATACCCCTTCTGCCCTCGCATCCGCATCAAACTCAACATATTCCTTTTTAAACCCCATCCAGTCAATTATGCCCCTATACATTCTGGATTTTTCTGATATGGTTTTAAAGATATCCGCAACTTTCTTGTCTATTAATCTGAAATCCGTTGTCTGTGATATCATTTCCACTTCAGATATCTTACTCATTAACAAGTAGAATAATTTAGAGCCAATCAGTCTTGTCAGCGGCTGGTTCTCTATCTTTTTTCTTATGGTTGCAACTACTTCTACACCCTCCTCCCATTTTTTTATCATAAGTGGAATCAGTTCTGGCGGATGCTGCAAATCGCAATCTATAGTTATAACAGCGCTCCCTGAAGCAGCCTCAATACCAGCGCTTAGAGCGATTTCCTTCCCAAAGTTTCTTGAGAGGTCTAAGACCTTAGTCTTTTTATCTTTCGCAGCTATTTTTTTCAATTCTAAATACGAACCATCAGCGCTGCCATCGTTGACAAAAATATATTCCCACGTATAATTACGCATCTCTCTTGTAATCTGCTCGAGACGGTTATAGAACTTCAACACATTCTGTTCCTCGCAAAAAACAGGTATTACAATGGAAATCAGTTTGGTTATGGATGGGTTCATATTTTTATTGTCCCCCTCGGAGAATGGGAGAAAAACCCTCGCCTTTAGGCGAAGACTTTAGTTCAAACATCAAGATGCAAAAGCACACCCTCCCCTTAATCCCCTCCCATCAAGGGAGGGGAAATATTTAAAACTCCCTCTCCCCTTGCGGGAGAGGGTTGGGGTGAGGGGATAAGCAGTTGCAGTACTTTAGTCGGCTTACAGCCGAATTCAAAGCCACCGTCTTTAGGCGGTGGTAGTTGACTTTCAGATAATGTTATTGGTTAATATTATTTTATAGCTTATAAAAATCGCCAATCTTATTTACCACGTACTGCTGCTCTTCAATAGTAAGTTCAGGATAGATTGGCAATGCCAACGTTTCTCTGGCAGCCTTTTCTGATACAGGGAAATCACCTCTTTTATATCTGAGATAGCGGAAACACTTCTGCATATGTAAAGGAACAGGATAATAAATCTCTGTGCCTATGCCTTCCTTTGCCAGATACTCCCTTAACTGGTCTCTTTTTTTAACCCTGATGACATACTGATTGAACACATGTCGGTCAGCGGATGCTGTTGGCAGCGTCATAATTTCCTGAAGACCCGCCTCATCAAAAAGCCTATTATATATACGAGCCTTCTCTATCCTGCCATTCGTCCAATTTTCAAGATGTCTTAGTTTTATCCTGAGTACAGCAGCCTGTATCTCATCCAGGCGACTGTTTATGCCTACCATTTTATGGTAGTATTTTGGCTTGCTTCCATGCACTCTCAAGATTCTAACCTTCTCAGCCAATCTTTCATTATTTGTAACAACCATACCACCATCTCCAAAACCTCCAAGATTCTTTGACGGGTAAAATGAAAAACAACCAAAATCGCCTATGGAGCCCGCCCGCCTTCCCTTATACTCTGCGCCAATGGTTTGGGCCGCATCTTCAATAACAGTCAGTCTATATTTTTTTGCAAGCTGAATAATCGGCTCCATATCAGCGCACTGGCCAAAGAGATGGACTGGGATAATAGCCTTAATCTTTGATTTCTTAGAGCGGGTCTCCTTTTTAAGGCAGGCTTCTAATTTATCTACATCCATATTATAGGTCTCAGGCTCTATATCAACAAATACCGGAATTGCATTCAACCGTGCAATAGAGCCTGCTGTAGCAAAAAATGTATAGGGCGTTGTTATAACCTTGTCGCCGGGACCAACACCTATGGCCATAAGAGCTAATAATATAGCATCTGTTCCAGAGGCAACTCCGATAGCATATTTTGTATGACAATACTGTGCTATCTCCTTTTCAAGATTGGCTACATTTTCTCCAAGTATGAATGACTGATTATCGCAAACCTTCTCAATCTCTTTTAACACCTCTTCTCTTATGCCTTGATACTGACGTTTAAGATCTAATAATGACACCTTCAAAGAAGCCTCCTGTAATAAAAGTTTATAGTTGTAGATGCTTGTATCGATACTTGTCTTAGAAACTCGAAACTTGAATATATTTCCTGCCCAGCTTCTATCTTATAGCTTCAAGCCACTATACAAGCTTCCACAACACTAAACCAGCTTTGTGAATTTGTGTATATCGACTTATGGTTGACGACGCTTGTATCGATACTTGCCTTGGAAACTCGAAACTTGCATTACCTGCTTTTAAAATCCTGCCACCTTTTAGCTAAATTATATATCTGCCGGCTTGATTTGTCATAGACCACAATTAATTTTTCGGATAATTCTGGCTCAACA
>MGQA01000066.1 GCA_001797665.1 Deltaproteobacteria bacterium GWF2_42_12
CCTCATGGAAAAACATCAGCCCGACGGCGGATACGGAGAATACACAGAAGAAAAATTAAACAAGGTCGGCATTGTGCGGATAGATATTGAGGAAATGAGAGGGAAAGAGGACTTGGGGGATGAGAGGATGAAAGAGACTGTGTTGAAGGCATTGAGGGATAAAGTTTCTCTGCCGATTACGATTGAAAAGGAATAAATTACATTGTCCCTTACTATACTATTACACCATCTACCCTTGAGGCTGTGTCATAATCCTCGTTTTGTCATTGCGAGCGACCGAAGGGAACGTGGCAATCTCTTGTTTTTCAATAAGTTGTAGATTGCTTCGGTCGCTACGCTCCCTCGCAATTACATTATGACACAGCCTCCTTGCGGGAGAGGGGCGGGGTGAGGGGTAAAGGAGACATCATGGCTCAAATATTTCCAGAATTAGATGAGAGGCTTATAAATTTTATCAAGGCGCAAAAAATCTTCTTTGTAGCTACTGCGCCGGATAATCTCCATGAAGAATATGTCAATCTATCACCCAAAGGTTACGATACGCTTGAAATATTGGACAATAACACCATTGTCTATGCCGATTATCCGGGAAGCGGTAATGAAACCGCAACCCATCTTCAGCAAAACGGAAAGCTGACCATGATGTTTGCAAGCTTTGACAAAACACCGATGGTTCTTCATCTCTATGGTCATGGAGAGGCTGTAGCCCTTAACAGTCCTGTGGGGAAAGAGCTTAAAGAAAAATTAGACGGAAAGGTTTCTCAATATGTCCGGCAGTTGATAATCCTGCGTATAGAAAAGGTAAAGACAAGCTGTGGTTATGGCGTGCCTTGCTATCAATATATCGGCGACAGGGAAAACCTGATGGAGTGGTGCAAAAAGGCAAGCATTACAGGAAAGATTAAAAAGTATATGGGATTTTTGTGGCCACGATAAGCGTGGCGGGCTGGATTGAAATTATTTTTTCTTACAATTGTCACACTTGCCTTTTTTTCTTGTCTAAATAAAGAGAAAGACTAAAATAAAAGGAGGCAAGTGTCATGGAAGAAGCAAAAGTAAAAAATGAGATCTGGCAGAGTATTCAGGCAATGAATCGTTTGTGGACAATGGAAGGAAAGGCGGCGGAGTTGAAGCAATATTTTCACCGGGATATGGTGGCAATCACCTGCACCGACCGCGAGCGCATTGAAGGGGGAGATGCCTGCGTTGCAGGCTGGAAGGCATTTGCAGAGGCGGCGAAGATACATTCCTGGAAAGAGATTTCTCCCAAGATTCAGATTTACGGCAGCGGCAAGTTTGCGGTGGCAACCTATTATTGGGAGATGTCGTATGAAATGAACGGACAGACTGTCAAGGCGGATGGCCGAGATATGTTTGCATTGGTGCATGAGAATGAAAAGTGGATGATAGTCGCAGACCAGTTTTCTCCGTATCCGCAGCATTAGGCGGAAAAAGGCAAGCGTAAAAATAGGGAAAGGCAGCAATGATAAATCCTTTTGCAAAAGAATATGACACGGACACAACCGATGGGGCGCTGGTGGCGTCTGCGCAGAAGGGTGACAAGGGTGCGCTGGAGAAACTCATTTTGCGGCATCAGGCATGGATTTATAATATCGCCATGCGCATGGTCTTGAATCCGCAGATTGCCGAAGATGTTACACAGGAGGTTCTGATAAAGGTCATTACAAAACTCTCCACCTTTCAGGGCAGAAGCAACTTCCGCACATGGCTCTACCGCATTGTGGCAAATCATGTGATCAATATGAAAAAGCAATGTCTTGAACAAGTCATCACAGGATTCAAATATTACGGAGATGAGTTGGACAAGACGCTGGATATGGATTTGCCTGACCAAAACTCCCTTCCCGTTGACACGCAGCTTATCGTGGAGGAAGCAAAAATAGGCTGTATGATGGGAATGCTTCTCTGTCTTGACAGAGAACAACGGCTCGTTTATATCCTCGGCGAGATATTCGAGATAAGCGACGTTGTGGGAAGCGAGATTATGGAAATCAGCAAGGCCAACTTCCGGCAGAGGCTCTCGCGGGCGCGCAAGGATATGCGCAATTTTATGAATAAAAAATGCGGATTGATCAACAAAAACAATCCGTGCCGCTGCGCAAAGAAAACAGCAGCATGGATTAAGGTCGGATATGTCGACCCGCACAATCTTATGTTTAACGCGAACTATGTGAAAAGGGTGGAAGAGGTGTCAAAAAATAAAAACAGAGAAATGTGCGATACGCTTGATGAGCAGTATGCCGCACTGTTCAAAGAGCATCCCTTTAAAACCCCTCCGGATTTTGTGAAGTCATTGCAGGAGATGCTGCAAAATCCGCACTTTCAGCAGATTGTAAATTTGGCAGATTGACAACATAGCGGTATCTCTAAAAAGAATAATTGTAGTTTGCCGATTTATCGGCGTTTGTAACTCAAACCTTCAGGTTTCCTCCCCCTGTCCCCCTCCATGAGGGGGGGCAGGGGGAGGGCTAAAACCTTGAGTTACAAAATACGCCCAATAAATTGGGCAACTACTATAACAGGTGGTTATGAGTGAAATAAAAGTATATAGCAGAAGCGATTTGCCATTAAAACCCGATGTCTCCGGCGCTCAGATGTGGGCTGTAGGTTTAGAAAAGTCTATGCTCACATATTTTGAGCTTGAGCCAAATACAAAATTTCCCGAACATTCCCACGAGGCAGAGCAGATAGCCATGGTGCTGGAAGGAGAGTTGACTTTTTCATATGGCGGGCAAGAGGTTACATTGAAAGCAGGCGATGTTATTGCGATTCCTTCTAATGAAATCCATTCTGCTTTTACTGGAGAAAAACCCTGCAAGGCAGTTGATGCATGGTCGCCCGTCAGGAAAAAATTCCTTAATAAAATGATAAATATACAACCCGCGTCTCCCAGCGATATGCCTTTTATCAAAAAGTGCATTGAAAGATTCCGACTGGACGATGAAGACCTTGATTATCGTCAATTCATTGTTGCCATAGACGGTAGAAATATTGTAGGCTTTGGAAGAGTAAGGCCGCATAAAGAGGTTTATGAATTGGGTTGTGTTGGAGTGGTTGAAGACAGGAGAAATCAGGGTATCGGAAAGATGATTATTGAGTATCTGATAAATAGATTTCCTACCGATGATGTCTATATAACCACCGACTTAATAGAATATTTTGAAAGACTTGGCTTCAAAAGGATAAAGCCGGGGCCAAAGGAGTTGGTAGAAAAGTTGCAGAGGGTCTGCAAATCCAAATGCAGAGTTGGGGCTGTGGTGATGGTTTTAAACAAATTGATTTCCAGTTAAGAGGAAAGGCATTTCTCCTGCAACATTCTCCTGCAACAAAACTGTTGACAATACGAACGCCGGAATTGTATATTGCAAAAGTCGCTGCAAATAAAGCAAAAATATAGCCCATTTTAATTTGACATAATCCGCGCACATCTATACAATAAAGACTAAAAAATCTAAAAGGAGATGAGAACCGATGAAACAATATGCAAAAGTATTAGTAGTTATTTTAGTCGCAGCATTATTGACAGCTTGCGGAGGTAAAGAGGGCGGTGAATCCCCGAAAGGCACAACAGGTGAGACAAAAAAAGAAAATCCAGTTACTGCCAACAAGACAGGCATCTTTGAATTGGAGGGTAAGATATCCAATATAAACACCATATCCAATACCTTCACCTTGACGACCAATGAGGGAGATGTTGAAGTTTATGTAAGAGCGATGAGTCAAATTATTGAGAACGGGGAAAGAAAGCCATTGTCCAGCATAAATGCTGGATCTTATGCCAAGGGTACGTTTAGAAAGTTTGATGGTAGAGACGCTGTCATGGAAATTGTCATCACTTCCGGAAAATAGTTCCTTGGTTCAATATTTTAGAAATTGGGGACAACGGGGCTGCTGAAAAACTCCGAACATGTCATTGCGAGGACCATTTTTAGCGACGAAGCAATCCCTAACTTGTTGATTTGTATAACTGCGTGATTGCTTCGCCTTGCTCGCAAAGACAGCAAAAGGACTTTTTCAACAGCCCCACAACGGCCGTTATTTTACAATCTCATAACCATTCCATTGATTTAAAAATGTTGTTGTTTAGATTTTATTGACCGTTGTAATGCCGCATTGAGCCGCGCAGGGCATGGACATCACAGGAAACAATGCACTGTCTCTCTGCGTTGGCTCAAAGGATTTGTTATACGCTCTTTTATGCGATGGTGTATAAAGTCTTAAAAACAGGATGACCCTAATTATTTCCAACCCTAATTATTTCCCACCGATTTAATATGAGCAAGCACCAAAGCACAAGCGCCAAATTTCAAATAATAACCAAAATTCCAATTACAGAACGACCTATTTTGGTAATTGATCGTTGGAATTTGTTTGGGATTTGAGATTTGGGATTTGGAATCTGTATTCTAAAAAACTGTGTAATCGTATCCCTGATATCTGTGTAATCAATTCTCTCACAGGAGGAGGAACATATGAGTAAAGGAATTTTCAAAATTGTTTTGGCATTACTGGTTGCATTATTTCTGCCAGTATTTGCATTGGCTGGTGAGACTGAGCTGACCTGGTACGGCCATTCTGCCTTTAAAATTGTAACACCATCAGGCAAGGTCCTGCTCATTGACCCGTGGATTGACAATCCATTAAACAAAAATGGCAAAGAAGATATAGCAAAGCTTGAGCGAGTAGACCTTATTCTGGTAACCCATGGTCACTCAGATCATGTGGGCAATGCAGCAGAAATCGGTAAGAAGACAGGCGCTAAGCTGGTTGGCACATTCGACCTTGTAAAGGCAATGGTCATGTATGGAGGTTATCCCAAAGAGCAGTTTGGTTTTGATACCATAGGAAGCGTTGGCGGAGAAATCAGCATGCTTGCTGGCGAAGTAAAGATAACCTTTACCAATGCCTTGCATGGCTCCAGTATAGATGCAGCAGAGGGGACCCAATATGCCGGCCTTCAGCAATATGCAGGGAGCGCAGGCGGCTTACTCGTTAAAGTGAAAAACGGCCCTACCTTCTACCATACAGGCGATACCGATGTATTTTCAGATATGGCGCTTATCAGCCAGTTCAGCAAGGTGGATGTAATGCTTGCCTGTATTGGCGACCGCTTTACCATGGGGCCTGAGCGGGCTGCTTTGGCAGTTAAGCTCGTGAAGCCTGATACTGCTATTCCCATGCACTATGCAACATTTCCGGTATTGACAGGCACTCCAGAGGCATTTGGAAAAGCGCTTAAAAAACAACGTGTCAAGACCAAGATGCGTGAAATGAGGGTGGGAGAAACACTGAAATTTTGATGCCCATGGTTAGCGCACTTATTGGGCTCAACAAATGAATCCTCATAAGGATATCGACATCTCCTATCACAAAGGCAATATTAATAAGCCTGCGGTAGTATTAATCCATGGACTTGGCATGGATAAAAATATATGGATAAACCCTCTAAAGTCCCGCATCCTTGGTGGCCTGCTTCCTCTGCATGTCATTTTAGGTAAAAGCAAGGATGTAAAAACAGTATACGAAGACCTTATGCATGAGGGCTACAGTGTAATTGCCTGGAGTCAGAGAAGACCTATGGCAGCGATAGATGCAGTAGTGGAAGAATTAAAAGAAGTGACAAAGATTGCAAAAGGATTGACAAAGGATGGCATTATCCTCATAGGTCACAGCAGGGGCGGGCTTGTTGCACGGAGATATCTTTTAGAGGGGAACTCATCCATACGGGCGCTCATAACAATCTCTACACCCCATAAAGGCACTTCCCTCTCAAAGTATGCCATGTATCTCTCTCCTTTCGCAGATAGGATAGAGCCATTGTTTTCAAAGACAAAAGGGCAGTTTTCCTCAGCAGTGAGGCGGAGTCTGAATTTCCTTAAGAGTGAGGCGCTTAAAGAGCTTTTACCTGACTCCCCATTTTTTAAAATATTAAAAGACAAGCCCCGAAAGGGTGTATATTATCTTTCCATAGGCGGCACATACCCAACCCTTTTTAAAATCTCCGGCATCCGTATCCCTGACACTCTATGCAAAGTTATTCCTAAGGGGTTTTGTCCTCCTGAGCTAAAAATGGGCGAGGGTGATGGCCTGGTCTCTGCCGAGAGTTCTATACTTCCATGGTCAGATGAACACTATAATTATGAGCTCAACCACGCAAGCATACTGTTCGATAAACGGGTTAGAGAAAAGATACTACATGCAATAGAGGCACTAAGGTGATGAACATAGCAGGCATAATTGGGGTCAGGTCTTTAAAATTAGCATTGCCATTTTCTTTTACTTCTTATGTCAAGATTAAAGACCTGACCCTATTGCTTGTCAGATATCATTGGTCTTCTTTCCTTTCCATATACGGTAGACGGAAGATTGCCTTCCTTTTTGATCTTGAACGCCGAATCTGAATCCCGTGTGTTCTATGAGCATTTATTTGTCCAGCTAAAAGCGTAATTGGGGTCAGGTCTTTAAAATTAGCATTGTCACTTTCTTTTACTTCTTATGCCAAGATTAAAGACCTGACCCTATTGACCTCTTGTTTGCAATAAGCATAGTGGGGCTAATACTGTGGATAGAATCACGATGTCCTTTGTTGCGATATGGAATAATTTTGAAGACACGACGGTGATGATTCCAGCTACTATAAAGAGTCCGATTGTGCGAAGTAACATTTATTATTTCCTTTCATCTTGTTTTCTCTTGTACCACTAACGACCAAGCTCATTGGTGGCAATAGGGCGCAGTGGCATTGTCGTCCAGTGCAGCGCCTTGTTGGGGGTTTAGAAAAACGAAACAACAACCTTCGAAATAATTGCCACCAAAAAGACAATAACTGGTAAGGTAAATCTTACAAGAATACTCAATTGAAAAAACACTTTAACACATGCCGATAGAAATAAAGAAATTGTCGTAAGTATGCCAGAAACATAAGTAACTGACGGTTCAAGGTTTCTGCCAGCTTGACAATATTTACACTCCCACTTTGTCTTGAATCGGTTCTTTGAAATTGGCAAGTATTGAGGTGTATAAAAACCGGGTCGTTCATATTCTTTCCTCTTGCGTGACCAAGTGGCAAGCTCTGAATGGAACTTCCTCTTTAATTTATGAGATAGAAGCAAGTCAGAACTCCTTACTTCATTAATAAAGAATAGAAAAACCACAAACAAAGGTAACCAAAGTAATTTATGGCTAACGGATACCGAAGTGCTTGGGATTTGTAACTCACCTACTTTTGCAAACGAGAAGCTTAAAGCAATCAAGGAAGCTGATAGGAGAAGTAGAGGGATTCCCCATTTATTTGCGCCTGTGTTCTTCATTTTAATGTGGAAGTCCCCTATCATTCTTTTTTATATCGCAACATCATTTTTTGCTGATTTTAGGTCAAATAAATAAACCTGTCAATTTTATTGTTATGCGATTCACTATTGCCCTAATATACGACTCCTTTAGGAGCAAATGCTAAATAATTAAGCTTTTCGCTTCCATCAACAAAGTATAAGTTCAAGCTCCCATCAGAAAATGTATAACTCCACACTTCCAACTTTGCTCCCATTGGGATTTCGTCCCAAAAACGCTCTTCTGGTCCCCAAATATATTTGTTGTGTTTAGTTGTGTTTGTTATCTTACCGGGAGGGCCCAATAATTCTTGAATTGTCTGTTTAGATTGTCCAGCTTCTATTTTTGTGTTCACCTGCTTGAAAGTTTTCAAGTCAACTGCAATAGAAAATGAGACGATACATATAAAACTACGTGGCATATGAAAGTAGCACCGTAAATATTTATAAGCTTAATTTTTTTATGCATAACTATATTTTTATCTTTATGCGATAACTGAACAAATTCTATATAACAAACACACTCCTGTCAAGGCAACTTCATTGAAAAGGTTATAATTGATTACATAATGAATTTTGTTATAATCCCTCCATGCGTTTTATTGCAGACCTCCATATCCATTCAAAATACTCAAGGGCTACAAGCAGGGAGATGTCTCCTGAAAGCATTTGGAAGTGGGCTCAGCTTAAGGGGATAACGGTCATCGGCACCGGGGATTTCACACATCCCAAATGGTTTCAGGAATTGAATGAAAAGATTGCACCTGCAGGCAGCGGCCTATTCAAACTAAAGAAAGAGTTTCAGAAAGACGACATCCCTGATTCTTGCAAGGGAGATGTCTCTTTTCTCCTCTCTGCCGAAATAAGCTGTATTTATAGCAAGAATGGAAAGACGCGGAAGATACATTCCATCATCTTTGCGCCTGATTTTAAAGATGCCGCACGGATAAATGCCAGCCTTGCCAAAATAGGAAATCTTGCTGCCGATGGAAGGCCGATCCTTGGACTTGATGCAAAAGAGCTTTTAAAAATAGTGCTTGATGCGTCGCCTGACGCCATGCTTGTCCCTGCCCATGCATGGACGCCTCATTTTTCCGTGTTCGGCTCGGCATCGGGATTTGACACGCTTGAAGAGTGCTTTGAGGAATTAACCCCGCATATCCATGCCATTGAGACAGGGCTCTCCTCAGACCCTGCAATGAACTGGAGGCTTTCGGCCCTCGACAGGATTACCCTCATCTCCAATTCAGATGCCCATTCACCGAAGAAGATAGGGAGAGAGGCAAATATCTTTGATACAGAAATTTCTTATAAGGCCATCACAGGGGCTATCAAAACCAAGAAAGGATTTTCAGGGACTATAGAATTTTTCCCTGAAGAGGGCAAATACCACTACGATGGACACAGGTTTTGCAAGGCCAGCCTCACACCGCAGGAGACTCTCAAGCACAATTATCTTTGCCCGGTATGTAGTAAAAAGGTCACTGTAGGCGTTATGCACAGGGTTGAAAAACTTGCAGACAGGGAAGATGGTTTTAAACCGAGGAATGCCCTTCCTTATTATTCCATTATCCCCTTGCCTGAAATCATCTCCGAGGTTTTGAAGGTAGGCGTAAACAGCAAAAAGGTAGATAGTGAATATCAGGCCCTTCTTCAAAAGTTAGGAAGCGAATTCAAAATCCTCAAGGATACCCCACTTGAAGAGATTGAAAAGGCAAGCTCACCTCTCCTCAGGGAAGCCATCTCCCGCATGCGCAAAGGAAATGTCCATATTGCCCCCGGCTATGACGGCGAATATGGAAAGATAAAGATATTTGAAAAAGTAGAGCGGGAAGCGATTAAGGGGCAGATGATGTTGCTTTGAGCAACCGCCCACAGTCTACTTTGACTCCTGAACATATATGCCGCGCCAGCTATTTTCAGGAGGATTTTTTTCGTAATATTCGCAGAGTGAGATGTAGGTCTTTGACGGCCCATCAATGGGTGTTTTTTCAGGGATAGTCTGAAATATCGCCTTTGCCTCAGCAAATTTAGAGTCCATAAATAAGCCCAGACCTGTTTCAAACATTTCTATCATCCCTAAAATATCTTCGCCGGTATCCTCGCGAAGGCCCACAAGTTCATGCACCTCCAATGGTTTGTTTCTTCCTTTGAGCTGGACCCGCGCCAGGCGGCGGAATACAAATCTTTCGGGTCTATATTTCTCTGCCTCCGTCCGTGTGCTTTCGGATACTGCTATTCGCGTGCCAAAGTCTTTATTCAGTGGCTCCAGACGCGCAGCAACATTCACCTCTGACCCAAGCACTGTGTAATCAAAAATCTTCTTAGAGCCCATATTTCCCACAATCATATCTCCGGTGTTGATGCCTATGCGTGCGTTAATGAGCGGTTTCTGTTCTTCCTGCCATTTTTTCCTCATTCCGCCTAATTCCTTCATCATGAGCAGTGCAGTTTCACAGGCAAGGGCTGCGTGTTCATTTTGTTCGCATGGCGCATTCCATAATGCCATAACAGCATCTCCGATGAATTTATCCAGCGTGCCGCTGTTTTGCGTTATGCAGTGAACCATAGAGGTCAGGTATTCGTTAAGGAGGGCGCTTATCTCTTCGGGCGATATCTGCTCGGATAATGTGGTGAACCCTTCCACATCAGAAAAAAGGACAGTCATATATTTTCTTTCCCCTCCAAGTTTCAGCTTGTCAGGCGATTTCAATATATCCTCAAGCACAGCAGGGGCTATGTAATACCCAAAGGCTGACTTTAAATATTTCCTTTCCCTGTATTCCATCACATACTTCATTAAAAGAATGCCGAGATATACAAATGTCATAGCAACAACAGGTTTTACAATAGGAAGGACATATCCCTTTTCGAAAAAAGTCCAGTGGAAAAATGCAACTGAACCAACGAATATCGCAACAATGAAGAACCCCCGATATGGGCCTGAGAAGCGGCCGGCAACTGCAATGACACCTGCAAGAAGGAAGATATAGAGCTTTTCTAAATCTTTGTTGAGTGGATATAGAAACTTGCCGGATAAAATATTATCTATAATATTAGCGTGTATCTCAATTCCGGGAGTTACAGGGCTGAAAGGTGTTGGCCTCAGGTCTGTAAGTCCTGCGGCAGAGGCTGAGATAAGGACAATCTTGTCTTTAAATTGTCCTCTTTGAATCAGGGGTTCCTTGCCTGCCTCTATGAGGTCTTTTGAGGCCAGCACATAATCATAAGGGATATACTGGTAAAAAGAGGCGAAAGCATTTTTATCCTCTTTGTCTCTGGTTATTTCTCCGCCCTGATAGCGGATGTAGGCGCTTCCATCAGGAAGAAGCGGTAGAGCAGCATCGCCGATAAATACATTCTCTTTATCTAGTTTGATGGCCTCGAGTGAGACGCCTTTTACATACGATGCTATCAGCAGAGGAAAGGTAGGATAAGCTATCTCCTTTTCATGGAAAGATATGAGAGGAAAAAACCTTCTGCAGGTTCCATCCTTGTCAGGGGAATAATTTATATGGCCTATGCCATGAGATGCTGCTGCAAGCCCTTCAAAAGGGACGGTTGCGTTGAAATAGATGTTTTTGAAATTATTATTTGAGATGTGTATAGATGATTTTGAAAGGACGGATTTTATGTTCAGCGTGTTGCCTTCATCAGAGCCGAGTTCCGGATTCCGGCGTATGTCATTTCCATCAGCATAAAAGACAGACGGCAAAAAGACATTGCCCGCCTTTTCTACAGCAGAAACAAATTGGCTATCGCTGAAATCAGACTTTAGCAAGTCCAGCCTGTATAACAGTTCTGATCTTACTTCAGGGATGTCGGAATTTTGCGCAAATGAGCGCAATTCATTTACTGTGTCTGAATCAACCTCACGCCTGACAGCGCGCTCTGAAAAGATGATGTCAAAACCGATAGCCTTTGCGCCGTCGGTGTTGAGATACTCTATGACCTCGCCATGCACTGACCTTGGCCACGGCCATCTGCCATATACAGGCTCGAGCCTCTTTATTGATTCTTCAGTAATGTCGAGGATGATAATATCGTTTGTGCGAGATGTAGGACTTGCATAAAAACGGTAGCGGGCATCTATTGTCTTATTTTCAAAGACAGATAGGTGTCCTCCGGGATTGAGAATTACAGCAAGAGATGCAACAATGGCAATTATAGCGGGATATGCTATTTCTTCCAGTCGCTTCTTAATTTACCCCTCCCGCTTCTTACATGGCAGTTAAAGCAGAAATCAAATCCTGCGTCTTGTCCAGACAGGATGGGAAGCGCGGACTCTGCGCTTTCTGGCAGAGGCGCATCGCCTTTTATGATAAGGATATTCCCCTTCGGGACCGGGAGAGTCTTTCCGTTAATCAACGTTGCCTCCACGCTTCCTATGCATGTGCAGACGCAGAGGTCTTGCGTGCCCCTGCCGTAGAAAACCGAAAATTTTGTCCCCCGTATTCCAGCAGTTGCAAGGGATGTTGTTATTGAGCCTTTTGCGCCTTTGGGGAATTTGGCGTTTAGCCATACTGCGCCTCTCGGCATATCTGCCTTGAAGTCCTTATTATCTTTTCCCAATTCTATTTCAGAATCAGGGCCTATGACAAAACGTCCTATGTGAGGCATTTCTATTATGGCAAGGCCTTTTTTATCGGTTCTCAGTTTATCACCCAAAAAGACCTCACTGCCCTTCGCAAGCTGTTTCCAGCCGTCATTCGCAAGCTTCTCCAGCTTTCCATCCCTTACTTCAATCACCGTGCCCTTTGTTATTTCCTGGGCAGATATTTTATTTTCCAGATGTGGGAATAGGAGAAAGATTAGGAACAAACTTACTAAAACAGAAAAAACAAACTTATTTGTTATCTGCATCAGAATACCCTCCTTGTATTTTATGAAAACATATATAAAACATGGCAGGTTGTCAAGGTTATCCTGCTAACTGTAAGCATCCAAAATTTCGGTTCATCTCTCATTATGGCACAAAGAAAGTATCCGTAGAAACAGGCTTTAAGGCTGTTATGCGGGGTATTGGTTACGCTTCAGGTGTCTGTGTGCCGGCAGTCCTACAGCTTCGTTCTTGTTTTATACAAAGTGAAGCATTTGCCATTTACGCCTGTTATCGCAGTTGCATACATCCACTATGAACCGCTCTGGTTCATAGTCCACAATTTCGCTCCACCAATACCCCGCAACCATACACAACCTTGACTTAAGCCGAAATTTTAGATGGTTCCCTGTTTATGTGTCAAGCCACTCATTAATCATATGGAAAAACATTTTGAGATAAAGTAAACTTTTCACCATGATTCCACAAAACTCCCTTGACCTGCTTGAATTCAACAAACTCCTTGAGATAATCGCTCAACATGCAAAGAGCGATGCGTCAAGGAATGCCATTCTATCCATTGCGCCACTTTCCAGTAAAGCGAAGATTGAAAAGAGATTTTCCTGCATAAAAGAAATCCGGCGGATGTCGCAAGAGGAGAGGCCGCTTAACATCCTTCCGTTTAACGATATTGTTCCTGTATTGCAAAAAGCCCGCCCCAAAGATGCCATGCTTGAGCCTCTGGAGTTTGTAGGGATAATGGATGTTCTCCATGCTATCCATGAGGCTGTTATTCAGATTGGAAAGGATACTTCGCTTGTTTCCCTTAATGAACTCATTGCAAATATTGCCGGCAGGGGAGAGTTACTGCACAGCCTTAATAGCTCCATTGACAGGGAAGGGAATATCCTTGATAGCGCTTCTTCTCAGCTATCTGAACTGAGGAGTGAGAAAAGGAGGCTTGAGGCAAGGATTAGAAAGAGGCTTGAGGAGATTACAAGGGATGAAAAGACTGCAATCTTTTTGCAGGATGATTTTATTACCCAAAGGTCAGGCAGGTGGGTCGTTCCTGTCAGGATGGATGCAAAGGGGCAGGTGCCGGGCGTTGTGCATGATGTGTCAAGGACAGGCGAGACTGCATTTGTTGAGCCAATCGCTATCATAGGCCTTTCCAATGAATATGAAAATATTGTTGCTGAGGAAAAGGCTGAGGTGATGAGGATATTGAGGGAATTGGGCTCTCATATAAGAGAAATAGCTGATGAAATGGAAGAGGAGTTCAGGGTTTTGGTATATCTTGATGTCCTAAGTAGCATTGCCCTTGTGGCTCAACAATTCCATATGCAGATACCTGAGATTAATGAGGAAAATGTCATACATCTTGTGAAGGCAAAACATCCACTGTTGCTATATGCTGCGGCACAGAAGAATAAAGCTAAAGAGATTGTCTCTATTGATGTCCATCTGGGAGGGGATAAGACTGTGATGGTAATAACTGGCCCAAATGCAGGCGGCAAGACTGTAACTTTAAAGACCATTGGATTAGTGTCAATGATGGCGTTATCTGGTATGCCTATTCCAGCAGATGCAACCACGAATATCCCATTGTTCCATGCCCTCCTTGTGGATATAGGAGACAGACAGTCAATCGCAGATAATCTTTCTACATTCACAGCGCATCTTTCTAATATGATGGAATTTCTTAAAAAGGCAGATACTGCGACCCTTGTGCTGATAGATGAACTTGGCACAGGCACTGACCCTGAGGAAGGGGCTGCCCTTGCCTGCACAATTCTCAAAGAGTTGAAAGAAAGAGGTGCGCTGATATTTGCCACAACGCACCTTACAGATATAAAGGTATTTGCCCATAAGGAAGGCAGGATGCTCAATGCATCTATGGAATTTGACCAAAATACCCATGCGCCTCTTTATAGGTTAAGAACCGGCGAACCTGGCCAATCCTTTGCCCTTGAGACTGCCAAGAGATATGGATTACCTGAAAGCCTTATACAATCTGCAAAGGAGATGCTCGGCAAAAGAAAGGCTGACCTTGAAAACCTCATCCACGACCTTGACCAAAAGCGAAGACGTTATGAAGAGGCCATTGAAGGGCTTGAGAGGCAATCGGAGGCATTGAAGGAAAGAGAAGAAAAAGTAGATGAATTGCTTAAAGATGCAGATGTGCGTAAGAGAGAGATACTTGCAAAGGCATATAAAGAGGCGTCAGAGATTATTACTGATATAAAGAGGCAGATGCAGAATCTTTTTGAGGAGATTAAGAAAAGCGATAAGGAAAGGGCGAAAGGCTTTCTCAAGGAGGCAGCATCTGCGCAAGAACAGGTCATTGAGAAGATAAAGCAATACGAAGTCTCTGAAATTGAGCCTATATCAATGGATGAGCTGAAAGAAGGTGATGTGGTATTTGTAAAACCTCTCGGCTATGACGCTGCTATTGTAAAACTTCTTAAAAAGAAGAATCGTTTGAAGGTGAAGGCAGGCAGTTTTGAGATGGAAGTGCCGATAACTGATGCGGGGGTGAAGAAAGGCAGAGATATAGCAAGTAGGGCGGGCTCCGTCCGCCAAAAAATCAGTGAGGAGACGGCAGAGAGTCAGATAAACCTTATTGGCCTGCGTGTTGATGAGGCGCTCCCAAGGTTAGAGAAATTTTTGAATCACGCTACAATGGCAGGGCTTTCCGAGGTTACGATAATTCACGGGGTCGGCATGGGTATCCTTGCAAAGGCTGTGCAGGAACACCTATCAGAACATCCGTTGGTAAAAAGCTATAGAGCGGGAGAACAATCAGAGGGCGGGGGAGGGGTGACGGTGGTAGTTTTAAAGTAAATGATAACCCCTTCCATCCTCCACTTCAAGGGGAGGAGAAATTATACCCCCTCTTTATTAAAGAGGGGGTAGGGGGGAGTTAAACCATGCCCACTTTTGCTGTAAGCGAAGAAAAAAATAAATAGCTCAAAGAGAAAATGCAATAGCATCTTCTGAAGAGGATTTACATGCTTAAAGATTACCATCCGAAGAGGTCATCCTTAACGCTGGAATTCAATGAAGGATTTAGCCGCGCCTTCCATATGATGGAAGATACGGACAGGCATGTCTTTGTCACCGGCAGGGCAGGCACAGGCAAATCAACGCTTCTTCAATATTTCAGGCAAAACACAAAAAAGGATATTGCTGTGCTTGCGCCTACAGGCGTTGCAGCAGTAAATGTCAGGGGACAGACAATTCACTCATTCTTTAATTTCAAGATTGATATAACCCCTGACAGTGTAAGAAGAATCAGACCAAGAGATAAAGCCGTCTATAAAAAACTTCATGCCATAGTGGTAGATGAAATCTCTATGGTGAGGGCTGATCTGCTGGACTGCGTGGATGTATTCCTGTGCTTGCACGGAAGGGGAAAATCCATGCCCTTTGGCGGAATCCAGATGATACTCATCGGAGACCTCTATCAACTGCCGCCTGTTGTAACATCAAGGGAAAAGGCGCTTTTTATGGATTATTACAAAAGCCCGTATTTCTTTGACGCTATGGTATTTGGAGGCAATAAAACCTTTAACATGGAATTCATCGAACTTGAAAAGGTCTACCGTCAAAAGGATGCGAGTTTTTTGAAACTCCTGAATGCGATTAGAAATAATACTGCAACCGACGATGATATGAACGAGATAAACAAGAGATACATACCAGACTTTAGGGAAAAGGGGGGATCCCCGATTAAAGACCCCCGATTAAACTCGTCACCGCATGCTTTGAGTGGGGAACCTTCGAGGGCAAGTTTCGGGGTCAAGGATTTCTCTATCTATCTCACAACAACAAACATCCTTGCGGACAGCATAAATATTAAAAAACTTGCTGAGATTAAGGGCAAGGAATATCGCTATACAGGCGCCCTTGAAGGCGATTTTAGCGCAAAGGATTTGCCGACCGGCATGGAGATTGTTTTAAAGACCGGCGCGCAGGTAATGCTTTTGAATAACGATTCGGCAGGACGCTGGATAAACGGCAGCATCGGCAGGGTTGTTGGCATCGCAAAGGAAGACGGGAGAGATGCGATACTAGTGGAACTTCCTGACGGAGAGACAGTGGATGTTACGCCCTATAAATGGGAGATGTATAAATTCTCTTACGATAAAAATAGGAACATGGTTACTTCAGAGGCGGTGGGCTCATTCACCCAGTATCCCTTGAAACTTGCATGGGCTGTTACCATCCACAAGAGCCAGGGCATGACATTTGATAATGTGATAATAGATATTGGCAGAGGCACATTTTGCCACGGCCAACTCTATGTCGCCCTGAGCAGATGCACTACCCTTGAAGGCATTGTCCTGAAAATCCCTGTTTCAAAAAAAAATATCCTCATGGACAGGCGGGTTGTGGAGTTCGTTACAAGGTATCAATATCACTTGGCGGAAAAGAGACTCCCTTTGCATGAAAAGATTTCCTTTTTGGAAGATGCCATAAAGACAGGCAAGCAGCTGGAAATCGTATATCTCAAGACAAAGGATGAAAAATCAAAGAGGGTCATCACCCCGCTTTCTGTCGGAGAGCTTGAATACAGCGGGAAAAGATTCCCCGGCTTAAAGGCATTCTGCACCAAGAGGATGGATGAAAGGGTCTTTCACATAGAGAGGATACTTGAGATGAGGGTGATAGAGTGAAAAGAGAAATGCCTCAACTCACGGGTGCGGCGGTCATTATGCCGCATCCTGTGGAGTGATTGGTTATGTGTTACTTTGTTATTGTTTCTACGATGGATATGTCTTTTTTTATCCACTCATTTACTATCGTTGCAACCTCGACGCCTTTTTTCTTTGATAATTTTCTTAGCACTTCCATCATTTCTGGTTCGATGTAAATTGGTAGATACAATTCAGCATCTGGACGATAGAATTTGCCCCTCTCTCCTTTAGAAAAATCATATTCTTTTTTCATCTATTTCCCTCCCGATGTTGTTTTATTTCATTTTTAGTTGCTCTTCGAACTGAAATTATTCTAATTCTGCAACAGTCGGCATCTAAGTGCTGAAAGGTATGCACTACAACCAACAAAATGCCATTCCTGTCAATTCCGATTGTAGCCCATCGGTCTTCATGTTCGCTATGCTCGGTGTCAAAGACGCTTATCATTCTTGGATCAAGAAAAATAGTAGATGCTTCCTCAAAAGCAATCCCATGTTTTTTTCGATTTGATTTTGCCTTATTTGGATCCCAGTCAAAATAATAACGCAATTACAACTCCCTTTATAACACACCCAGAATCCTGATAATTTGCCTTTTTTCAAGATTTGCCGAAAGCAGACCAATTGGCACGGTATTTTTCAACATCTCTCAAATTTATGGCATACCATTCCGAGTTCTTATTTTTTGAATATACCATTTTTTCAGAAATTACTCTACTCGGAACTATGAAAAAAATAAAAAGTCATTCCCGAATGTTTCTATCGGGAACCCAGTTCTCATAAATTCAATACATTATGGATGCCCAACAGAGTCATTTTGGCATGACAGACTTAAAAAAGAGATTTGGGCAACAGACCCTCAACAGGTCGTCAAGACCTGACACCATGTGCTACCAACGACCATAATCAGCGGCGCCGTTATTTGGCGCCCGCTGGAGTGGTTTGTTATGTCTAAAATACTGCCCCCTTTGGATAGGAATTTTTTCCAATCGTGCGCCAGGCGCCTTTCTCTCTTGCTGGGTCTCCAAACCAAATGAGATAGACCGTATCTTTATGTTCATATTGCCATTCCTCGTAACGTCTCAGACTATCCAAAGCATTGTTGTCAATTCCTTCCTGCGGACCAAAAAATGGACCTTTAGGCAAGCTATCTACTCGTATAGTTGAGGGATCACCCACCCTTTTTCTTACCTCTGTCCGTGTCATACCGGAAGAGATTTGCTCATATGCGTTAACTGAAAATTTTGCCTTAGGTTTAGAAGTACTGTTTTGGGACATAGCCGTATTTATGTTCCCGATTAAAATTATTATTAAGGTTACAATAATAGCTGACTTCATATTTTGATTAAGCCTAACGATAAAAATCAGCGGCGGCCATCATCTGTCCGCTGGATGGAGTTGTTAGGTTGCAATTGTTTTTAACTTTAAATACTTCTCCATAGGCTCAAAATCCCTATCATCATGTAATAGTGAGAACTGATAATGAATGCAAAAAGTTCCAATCATAACATCTATAGTCTTCCGAACAGTAACTCCATTCTTTCTGAGCAACCGATAATTCAATGCGCTTTTTATAGCCAAATCCCTGCCAACCATTTCCATGAATGGAAAATCCAAGAGCAAATTCCTGGCTATTCTGAAATCATTGTCGCTTTGAAATCCTTGTAGTATCTCAGCCAAAATGAGGTCGCCAACAATAATATGTTTATTTCCTATGGCAGAATCCAACCAATCGGTCTTATCGGTTTTCCTGCCGTTAAAATAGTCAATCCAGACTGATGAATCTACTAACATCATTTGTCTGTCCGCATCTCATCCAAATTGCCGACCCATTTCAGCTTGCCTCTAAAATCTTTAGCTTTCGCTTGACGATTGAACTTCACCAACAGTTGCAATCCGGCTTCTATGGCGTCTTTTTTTGTCCTCAACCCGGAAAACTTAAGCGCTGATTTCATTAAATCATCGTTAATTACGACATTTGTTCTCATTTTTACCTCCAGTGTGTATAAACATGCTTTATTATACACAAAATAGCGCGGAATGGAAATATTATTTTTAAAAAGCTAACGCAAAGCTCACTTGCACATCTGTCGTGCTGCTTACGATTTATTGCAAGCCGCATGACAGCAAAGCGTCAAGTGGTTGTCGTTGTCGCTGACGCTGATAAAGGTATGGCTGCATGAGAGGATGAAGCAGGAAAAAACGGCGAGAGAATGAATTCAGAACATCAAAAAGCAAGACCTGAGCCCCTGGCCTTCTGGCCTTTCAGTACTTTGAATGACAAGAAAGTAGACCTGACCCTCTGCCTGCTCCCGGTTTTGTCCAGACGCTCCCTCGTCCATGCCGGATTTCTGCGGCAATCAAGCACTGCATATACTGAAACCTCATGCTCCGTGATTTTATAGTAAATGGCAAACGGAAATCGTTTGGAGAGCATGCGATGATATCCAAAATGTATGGAGTGTATACCGGCGTATACTTGCAGGGAATCAATATCGGAAAACAATGAGTCAATGAAATAATTGCCGAGACCTGCTTCCTGTTTCTCATAGAAACGGAACCCTTCTATCAGATCTTGGGTTGCTGAATCGAGAATCCGGATTTTCATAACTTTTCGCGAATTTTCTTTTTTGCTATCTCCCAATCTGTGAAAGTTTCAGCGCCTTTTGATACAGATTCTTCACGCTGCGAAAGGGCATCACGGTGCCAAGATGGGGATGGTATTTCTGCGGCATGGCGGCACAGATCATCCCATATATCTTCCATTGCGCGAATCTTTTCTGCTGTCGTCATTTGATTTATTGATATATTCATGTTCACCTCCAATGCTATTATAGCACAGCCTAAGAGATATAGCGGGCTATGCCTGCCAAATTTGCGGCAAAACCTAAATGGTGGGCACAGCCCCCCTACTTGCTATTTTTGCTAATAATAAACGATTTTAGGCCTGTAGTAAATATTTTTGTTAACCCAAAAAATGCAGTTGCATTTTTTGACAAACACAATCTTTGGCCAAATACTGCGTCAAATCTGGCTGTCTAAATACTCACTTGGGGACAGATTTCAAATCTGATCCCCAGTATGCTCCCTGATAAAGGTATGGCTGCATGAGAGGATGAAGCAGGAAAAAACGGCGAGAGAATGAATTCAGAACATCAAAAAGCAAGACCTGACCCCCTGGCCTTGCTTATATTTTTTTAATGGCAAGAAAGTAGACCTGACCCTCATTCCCTCATTCCCAATTCCGTAGCGCCCCCGTTTATCGGGGGCATAATTGGCTAAATGCAAACTATTTTATGACCCCCTTAATAATTAATAAATCTTTTAGATCTTGTTTGACAGAAAAATTTGAAATCTCCAATGCCTCTAATGCATCAGCCTTTTCTCTCTCACTAAATGAAGAAAATGGTTTACCTCGTTGAATGTCATTAATGAATTTGCTAAATTCATTGTCTGGTTTCGCATAATATATGGCTTGAGTATCGGATTTGCCCCGTAGATTTCGGTAATTCCAGTATATCCAACTAAGGTTTTGCCCTTCAAATAAATCAATAACATCACGATCATACTCCAAATAATTGCCTGCTTTTGACATTGCTCCGAATTCTCCTACTATGACAACTCTGCCCTGAGAATGTTTAAGTCTCTTGGCTAAAGCTTTTCTTAATGCATCCTTATTAAATTGCTGTCCTTTGATAACTGAAGGATAATCACCCTTCCCCTTAACAGCATATATTCCAGGTTCATAGAAATGAATACTAAAGGCTGTATTTTTATCAGACGGTGGATCTATCCGATCAAGATTTTTCCCCCAGTTGTTCCCTTCGATAACTATGATGTGCTTGCTATCAACTTCTCGGATTGCGTTACTAATATGGTTCATTACTTTATTGAACACTGCTCTGTTGGGTGCTTCTGGCTCATTCAACAAATCATATCCTAAGATTATTGGTTTATCAGAATATCTTTCCGCGATTTTTTTCCATAAGGCAGCTATCCTATTTTGATATTCCTCATTACCCCAAAATTCGTTCTTGCCTAAATTGCCGGAGTTTGGACTAGCATTCTGACCTCCAGGGGCTTGTCTCATGCTTATCAACAGATAGATATTATGCTTCTCTGCCAATTCAATCTGCTTGTCTAATTTCAAGAAATTAGATTCCTTATATTTATATGGTTCATATTCAAAATCTTTATATGTGTTTAGAGAGAATCTCAAGACATTTGCTCCCATTTCTTTAACATCAACAAAAGCTTCCTCTGTAACTGTATAATCCAGCATATCATCACAAAATTCAACTATATCAGCAGTCATTTTATATCTGCCCAGATCACCGCATATTGAGCCAAAATCAAACTGGACTCCCCTCAACCTTACCTCATTGTCATTTTTATCTATGATTTTGTTGCCAGATATTGAGAGCCATTGAATTCCATTGTTTGTTGTTTTTTGTTTTTTATCAATTTTATCAACTTTAATCCCAGATTCTAATCCCTCTCTGTTTGTTTCTTGAGTAAATGCGCATTTAACTGACCACATCAAACAGCAAACAAGTAAAAATACGATTAGTTTTCTCTTATTTATTTCTCTGAACGCTTTTTGCATTTCTTATTTCCTTTCAGTCTTTACCCATACCCTGTGGTTTCTATTCCAAGCCTCTTGTAGAATAACCCACACACGCCACAGAAGGAAATAAGGGGCATAGAGCAGGTTTATATAAACTTTTAGTCCTGTATGCGCTAACATGAGGCCGCTCATAATATAGATTCCGAGACCGGTTACTATAGAAGCCCAAACATAAAAGTTCAGGGTTAGTCCCTGAAAATTCAGGATAAGAAAAAGGGAAAAACATATCAAAACCATAATCACAAAAAGGGAGAAAGGCGGGATAAGAAGTTCAAGTGCAGCATCAAAATAACTTAAATCTCTTTTCCGAATCCCTTCTCTAATTAATTTTGGAAGATATCTGTTCCTCACCTCAAATTTTCCTACATCCCATCGTCCCCTCTGAATCTTTGATTCATTGAAAGTATCAGGTATTTCTGCATAAATTCGCGCCTCAGGGGCAAACACCACACGCACACCATTTATTGAACTTTGCAAA
>MGQA01000067.1 GCA_001797665.1 Deltaproteobacteria bacterium GWF2_42_12
CATAAAATATTCGTCTTAGCTTACTTCCTATTATCCCTCCTCGCAGCCATTTTCTATCATGCGGGTATAAATGTATTGAATGACTATTTTGATTATCTTAATGGAACGGATAATATTAACCGCACAGGCCTTACACCATTTACTGGCGGAAGCAGGATGATACAGAATAAAGTTATGACGCCAAAGGAGACATATTTTTTAAGCATCGCGTTTCTCATCACAGGAAGTATAATAGGCCTTTGTCTTGTTTATGAGCGAGGGACGCCGCTTCTCTTTATTGGTGTTATCGGACTGTTATCCGGCTATTATTATTCTGCACCGCCGCTCTTTCTTGTAAGCAGGGGGCTCGGAGAACTGTTGGTCGGTCTCAACTTTGGCCTTTTCACAGTTGTTGGTTCATACTATGTACAGATACAGGATGTGTCTATTAGCGCTGTATTCGCCTCTTTCCCATTATCATTTCTTATTGCTGCAATCCTATATATAAACGAATTTCCTGACTATGATGCGGATAAGGCTGTTGGGAAAAATCAGATAGTTGTGCGCCTTGGAAAGAAAAAGGCGCGATGGGGCTTTGTAATACTCATAATTGGCGCATATCTAAGCATTATGCTGAGCGTAACATTAAACCTATCACCATCTACAGCACTATTTGCCCTGCTCCCTGCCGCATTTGGCGCAATTGCAGTAAAAGGACTTTTTAAAAATTATGACAAATTCAAAGAGCTCATTCCTTCCATCAAGGCTACTATCTCAGCTCATCTCTTAACCGGGATCGCCCTTATCATAATTTTTGTTATATCTTAAAAAGATAGGAAAATTTGGAACAGAAGCGTCTAAAAAGCAATTAAAAACTTACTGGAAAAAGGCATCTTAAATCAGTTATAATAATACATCTCAAAAATAAACCCCGTTGCACCTTGGGCCCTCCACCATCAGAGAAGCCCGCCATCAAAATTAGTGTAACGGGGTTTATTTTACCCCCTACACCAAAATTTTTGGTGTAGGGGTTTACCACCACATCACAAAGTTCCGGATATGAACCAATAATAATAAAAAGGTTCTATCGTGAGAATTATGGTGTGATGGTATCTGCCATTATATATTACCTTTCTTTTCCCTTTTCGGTAATTGATAGCACAGGATTTTAATATGTCAACTTAAAATATTGAGATCTCCTCCTTGACAAATCTGTGGCTTGCCGGTAACAATCGCTTTGGCTTTTTATCAAGGGCTGCTTTGACAAGGCTTGACCTGCAAAGGTTCTTTATGATAATTCAAACACATGTTAATGAGATTATAAATTCATGAGCCAATATCCCGACATATTTGACCTGCGTAATTGGGATTTTACTCTCCTTAAGAGATACAAGCCTGTTTTTTCTAAACCAAATAAAACCTGCCATCTATGTGCCATGGGGCCGTGCAAGCTAACCCCTCCTGCCCCCCCTTTATTAAAGGGGGGGGATGATGGAGGTTTAGTAAGGGTAGGGAGCGGAAGGGTTGGAAAATGCGGTATTGATGAGAAAGGTTTCAAGGCACGGGAAGCTTTATTAGATGCTGTTATCGGAGCATCCGGCCATGTCTCTCATGCTGCGAGGCTGGCTGAAGATTTAATAAACAAATTCGGTAAAGACTGTCCTGTAAACATGGGCTCGCATACCTCGATGCCAACCCCGATTACAACTTTAATAACAGGCTGCACACCGAAAAATATCGGTGAATTTAAAGATATCCTCGTCTATATAGAAGGTCAGTTAATCCATCTTCTGTCATCCGTAAATTTCGGCACAGAGGCATCTCCTGAAGATTTTGTAAGCAAGATGCTCCATGCAGGCATGCTGGATAATCTTGCCATGGAGTTGGCAGATGTTGCGCAGATATCTGCCATGAATATGCCAAAGGGCGAATCAAATTCGCCGCTTGTAACTATTGGCATAGAGACTATTGATACATCAAAGCCTGTGATTCTTATCATCGGGCATAACTCCACTGTTGCCCATGAGATTATGCATCTTGCTGAAGATAGAGGGCTTAAGGATAAGATAGAGGTATGCGGTCTTTGTTGCGCAGCATCAGATGGCGCAAGGCATAGTCATGGTTTCAAAATAATAGGCAATCAGGCCTCGCAAATAGATGTTATTAAGTCGGGTATTGCGGATATGGTAATTCTTGATACCCAGTGCATCAGGGCCGATGTAGTTGAGGAGGCAAGGAAGGTTGACAGTATTATCATTGCAACGACCCAGGAGACTGCGCTCGGACTCAAAGATTTGACAGGTAAGTCTCCGGACGAGGCATCCGAATATATTACAAGGAACGGCACGGGCATTATCCTCGATAAGAAAAAGGCTGCGGAGGCGGCTTTAAATGCAGCGGTCAGAAGTCAAGGGTCAGGGATCAGGAGCAGGAAAGAAGTTGAGAAGATGAGAAGTTTAGAAGATGAGCAAAAACTCTTAACTTCTCACCCTCTTAACCTCTCAACGTCAGGTCTTTTACGAATCGGACGAGGCCCTATTAGGGACAGTGAAATCAGGGGTGTTGCGCCGTCCATTGTAATGGGAGAGATACCGGGAATTATAGGAATCTTTGGATGCCCGGAGGAACGGCAGGGATACGGAGAAACGGAGACGGGGGGAATGGGGGATAAAGAATCTCCGATTCCCCGTTTCCCCGATTCACCCATTCATAATCTTGCACAGGAGTTTCTCTCCAGGGGCTACATTGTTTCCACCGGCGGCTGCGCCTCGATGGATGTTGCAAGGGGAAATTTATTTAAAGATAGCCCAGATTCCTTTGATAGCAGAAATCTCACAAACCTTGGCTCGTGCGTGTCTGCATCCCATTTAATAGGCGCTTGCATCAAGATTGCCCAGATAATGTGCCATCGAAAGTTAGAAAACAATTACCAAGAGATTGCGGATTATATCATTAACAGGGTAGGCGCCACTGTAATCCTCTGGGGCGCATTTACGCAGAAGGCGTTTTCTTCAGCGCTTGGCATGGCAAGGCTTGGAATACCAGTTATCTTTGGGCCGAGATTTAAAAATTACGGTCTTTACCTTTTAGGCCAGGATGGTGACTGGCAGGTAAAAGACCAGAGAATTGGAGATATTGTTCAAGCGGGTCCGGCGCCTCAAAATCTTTTATGTTTTGCGGAAACCATAGAGGATGTTCTTCCTTTGGCAGCTAAGCTCTGCATGAGGCCTAATGATACAACTGAAGGCAGGAAGATAAAATTAAAAAATTATATTGAATTTTATAAGAAAGCCGCAGGACGAATACCTTACGATATACACTTATTTATCAGAACTCATTATGACATACCTGAAGAAGCGCCGGAGATTAGTCAAATCTTAGAGAAAAAAAATTGGCAGCCCACCTTCATTCCGGACCCAACTATTTTATGTTGACCCGAAAAATGCATTTGGTTTTTATTTTTCGGGGCAAACCCACACGAGCCCGCCTTAGGCGGAGGGCATGAAAATTGGATTTTTGTAGCGTTGGGGTTTATCCCCAACGGCACGCTAAGCGTGCCAACTAAAAACCGTTGCCCATAAAGGGCAACGCTACGTTAATGCGCATATGAGGTATTTTCGGGAGAAACCCACACGAGCCTTCGGCTCATCCGCCTTTGGCGGAGAGGATGAAAATTAGGCTAACTCCCCTCAATCCCCTCTTGTCCCAAGAGGGGAAGCAAGTCCCCCCTCTTAAGGAGGCTGTGTCATAATGTCATTGCGAGGGAGCGCAGCGACCGAAGCAATCTGCAACTTATTGAAAAACAAGAGATTGCCACGCTCCCTTCGGTCGCTCGCAATGACAAAAAGAGGATTATGACACAGCCTCAAGGTAAGAGGGGGTTAGAGGGGTGTTATGAAAACTATTTTCGGGACAACCGCAAGATTTTGCTCAAAGCCTGCCCCTGAAAGTTTCTATCAGGGGACAAGGAAAAGCAGGCTGGACAAAACGGAGCATACTATTTTACGTATGTGAGTATTTGGACAGCCTGTCCGCCTGAGGCGGATGACGCAGCCTCCCCCTGCCCCCCTGTGGGGACAGATTTCAAATCTGTCCCCAGAAAAGGGGGATAAAGGGGGAGGGATTGAGGTTGCCAAAAAATGCAACTGCATTTTTTGGATTGATGAAATTACCAGGTAATAACATAAGTGCAGCTCTTTTGGCCTTTTTTGCGGCATGGCTTTAAATCGTCATGTTTCACCTTGGCAAGAGGCTGAAACTTCTGCGCCATTGTTGTCAATATCCCTTTGTCAAATTCACATGGGTAAGGATTTTCACATACACTTATGATTTTGTTCTCGCCTGTTATTCTATTATATCCATAATGCCCTATCCCCTCTAACATTTTTCCTGTTGTAGGGTCAAACATCTCCCGCCCACCCTTCCTGTGATTCATATGGTAGGCAACATCAATTGATTGAACGGCAGTATCAATATCAACAACCCAAGGAGGAAATTTCGCATTTCTCGGTATAGCAAGTCCAATCTGATACAATACAGAATCTCCTACCTCTTTTGATATACTTTCAAAGGCCTTAAGCCATGCCTCCTGCGAATACCATGTTGATGGGTTTATCTTTACACTCTCATCCTTTTCCACTTCTCCAACACCTGCTTCCTTGAGGTGTTTATAGGCAAGAGACTTTATAAGCTTGAACCCATCAACAATGGCATAGACAGTCTGGCCATTGACCTCTATCCCTTTTTCAAAAGATAGAAATTGCATAATTATTTTCTCCTTCTCTCTTTGTTTATGTTTATACTACTGTCTTGCCAAGCTTAGCTTGGCATAGGCATACTAAGCGTGCCGCCGCAGCTTGAACCAGCCCCTGCTGTGCAGCCGTAACAATGGATGCCAGTAACAATCCTGCGATTGCAGAGTTTTTCAGGGTCAAATTTTCCGATATGGGAAGGAGCGCCGTGATTTACCCTCATCCCGAGCATCTGATTGAAATCGCAGTCATAGAGGGAGCCGTCCCACCCAACTGAGAGAGTATATCTGCACATAACTTGAGATGCAGTATTAGAATTATAAGTTGAAATAAGCTTCTGAAAATATGAGCTGTAATTACTGGATGTATTGAGGTAATTTAAAAAACGGCCAATAGGCATATTTGTAATCGTGTAAAGATTATTAAAGGTAATTCCATTTCTTTTTAACATTTCTTTTTTATAATCTGCCTCAAGCGCCTTTTGAGAAGGTGGAAGAAATGCGCCTGCTGGATTATAAACAAGGTTTAAAATAAGCCCTGAGCCATCCTTGCTATAGCCAATACTGTTTAGCCTTTTTAATGCCTCTATGGATTTTTTAAATACGCCGCTTCCACGCTGTTTGTCTGTAGTCTGTTCAACATAATATGGAAGTGACGCAATTATTTCCACTTTATTCTCTGCGAGAAAATCAGGAATATCTTCGTAGCCCTGCTCAGTGAGAATTGTCAGATTCGTGCGCACCATGACATGGCGTTTTCTTTCTATAAACTCATTTACAAACCACTTGAAATCTGGATTCATTTCAGGCGCTCCGCCTGTTATGTCAACAGTTGGAATATCCGTTTTTTCAATAGCGCTCAAACAAGCAGCCATTGTCTCTTTTTGCATTATCTCTTTTCTATTTGGCCCTGCCTCAACATGGCAATGCTTGCATGCCTGATTACAGAGTTTGCCAACATTCACCTGAAAGATGGTGATGCCAGTTGCAGTAAGGGGGTGGAGGGCACTCCTCGATAAGGAGATATCAAATGGGTTGAGATTGTTCATAACGCTCCTTGTTTACAGAGTGTAGGGGAGGGGCTTGTCCCCTCTCGTTTTCATTTATTTTATTCTGTAGGGGAGGGGTTCATCCCCTCCCATTTGGGAGGCCGCAAGGGCCTTCCCTACATTGGCAGAGGATCAATGAATCCGCAATACAGATAGTCGTGCCATTCTTCAACAAGACCTCTTCGCACAGGATTATTGAGGATATATTCCGCAATCCCTCTCAAATCTTCATCTTTCCTAATAACATGATCGTAAAAACTCCTCTGTAATAAGCGGCCCGTGAAACTATATCTCCACGATAATCGGGTTATCAGGCTGCTTAAACCGCCCATAAATTGAGGGACAGGAATCCCAGTCTCTAACGGGCTCAATAAAAGATGAAGATGATCGGGCATTAAACAAAAAACGTATATAGCGTGCCCGATTTGTTTTCGCTCGTTTTTAATGCATTTCATGACCTCTGTATTAAAATCATCTTTTACGAAAACTTGCTTTTTGTTGAGAGAACAGAGGGTGATAAAGAAAACAGCATTGGCTTGAGCATAGTTGAAATCCTTTAATCTGGTGGATTTACGGGAGGGGACAAGTCCCTCCCCAACGGGATTTACTATTTTACTTTTCATGCATCTTCAGGACATTACGTTGTAGGGGAGACCCTTGTGGTCTCCCGTTGGGCGGGCACAAGGCACGCCCCTACAACGGATATCGGGAGGGGATAAACCCCTCCCCTACATTGGCATTTGAAATTTTTATATTGATACCTTCTTTACCGCATTCTTCATCTGCACACCATGGACAAGAGACGCCCCTCCCCTGATGGCTGCTGCAACATGAATAGCCTCGGTCATCTGTTCTTCGTTTGAACCCTTTTCAAGGCATGTCTGGGTATATGCGTCAATACAGTAGGGGCATTGAACTGTGTGAGCAACTGCAAGGGCGATTAAAGCCTTTTCTCTTTCAGATAAGGCTCCTTCGGCAAACACAGCGCCATACCATTCTGAAAATTTTTTCCATAAATCTGGCGCACCCTCGCCAATAGTTGGAAATTTAGATAAATCTTCCGGTGCATAATAGGTTTTCATACAGTTCTCCCTTCGTATTAATTTTGAAAGAATCGGGAACGGGTTCACATTTTGCTCATTTGTTATTAACAATCTCAAAATAGAATCTACATAAAACAAAAATCTCCCCACGCTGTCATTCCCGCAGGTATTAAGCGGGAATCCATTTTGAAGGCTCTGGATGCCCGATAGTAGCCTTCGGGCCTGACAAAATTTGGTTGGTTATATTTTAAATCATGTTGTTACTATTATGAGACCGTTAATAACGCTCTCAGAATTTAATTGGCATAAAAGACTCTTTCAAACCAGTTGTCATGCCCGAAAGCTTCAGTCGGACATCCAGAGTATCTTCAATGGATTCCCGCTCAAAAACTCTGCGGGAATGACAAAATGAGGATATGAGCAAAGAAAAATGTGAACCAGTCCCCGATTTACTTCAATTCACTCTTACGAACGGCATCTAAACCAAGCACCTTATTTATTGCAGAATATAGATGTGTATCATTAAATGGCTTGCTGATAAAAACATC
>MGQA01000068.1 GCA_001797665.1 Deltaproteobacteria bacterium GWF2_42_12
CTCCGCCTCAGGCGGATCGGGACAAGGCTTCGGTCGCTTCGCTCCCTCGCAATGACATTGCGACACAGCCTCCAAGGGAGGGGAAATTTTGGCTACCCGCAGTTTGCTGAATGGAGGTTGATTTCAGTAAAAATTAAATAGCAGCGTAAGATATTATCAGTGGAATGTCAACCATTGAGCATGTAATAGTCTCGGCTTGACGCTCCGTATCTTTACTGATAAGATAAGCCACGTTAGAATATATTATGCGTTTTAGCAAAACTTTCTGATGGGGCATGACAAACTATCATGATATTGAATAATAAAAAAATAGTCCTTGGCGTTACAGGCGGGATAGCTGCTTATAAGGCGCTGGAGCTTGCAAGGCTTTTTATAAAAAATGAGGCAGAGGTATGGCCAATTATGACAAAGGCATCAGCCAATTTTATAACGCCGTTAAGCATGCAGACTATTGCACGTAATCCGGTTAGTCAGGATATGTTTGATTTAACACTGGAAGCAAAAATATCGCATATCGAGCTTGCAGAGAAGGCAGACCTTATTGTTATTGCGCCGGCAACAGCAAATATTATAGGAAAGATTTCATCAGGCATTGCAGACGACCTTCTAACCACAGTTATAATGGCGACAAAATCCCCTGTGCTTTTTGCGCCAGCAATGAATTCCAATATGTATGAAAATAAGATTGTCCAGCAGAATATTGAAAGGCTTAAAAAGATTGGCTACTGTTTTATTGGCCCTGATGAGGGAGAGCTTGCATGCGGGTATGAAGGCAGAGGCAGGCTTGCATCTCTTGAAGATATTATAGATGCAGCAGAAGAGTGCCTTGCCCCTAAAGACCTAAAAGGCCAAAAGGTATTGGTAACCGCAGGTCCGACAAGAGAGGCGATAGACCCTGTAAGATTTATATCAAATCCATCGTCAGGGAAGATGGGATATGCTATTGCAAAGGCCGCAAAGAGGCGGGGGGCTGAGGTTGTGTTGGTTAGCGGGCCTTCTTATCTATCTCCGCCGCGAGGTATTACATTTGTAAAGACCATAACTGCTGAGGAGATGGCAGAGGCTACGATGAGGCATTATCCCCAGTCTACCATTGTCATCATGGCTGCTGCTGTTTCTGACTACAGGCCTAAAATAAGCCACAGGCGAAAGGTGAAAAAAGAAGAAACAAGGCTCAATATAGAATTGGAAAGGACGCAGGACATTCTTAAAGAACTGGGGAATAGAAAGAGAGGCCAATTCCTTGTTGGTTTTGCGCTTGAGACAGAGGATATGCTTACAAATGCCAGAAAGAAACTTAAGGAGAAAAAATTAGATTTGATAGTTGCAAACGACCCAAGCAGTTTTGACGGTGAAACGACAAGGGTGACTGTTGTAGAGAAGGATGACATGGTAGAAGAACTGCCGCCGCTTTCAAAAAATGAGGTTGCAGAGCGGATACTTGATAAAGTAGTAAGGACAATCAGCGCGTGAAACTTATTGCCTCATTGCAGTTATAGCCTTTTCCATAGCATCGTGCCAGTTTTTGCCGTTTCTTTTGAGGGACTTCAAGTAATTTCTCAGTTTCTTTGCTGTGTCAAGTCTGACCTTTCCTGTTGGGTCATCAGTAAAACATTTTGCCAGTTTGCCATGCGTTAAAAAATCTCTAATGGCATTTAAGGACTGGCCATGAAATTGTCTTTTTTCTTCCTTGCTCAGGACCCATCTTGATGAGGAAGACAGCACATCCAACATGTTATGCCAGTGGTTTAATCTGTGTATTAAAAGGATGCTTGAAAAGATGGTCTTATTTGTTCTAAAAGATAGAGGGGTGTCTTCGAGGATATTTTTCAAGAGATTATCATTTTCTTTGTGAACCTCTCTTGACATCTTGAGCGGCAGTTTCCAGACACTTTTATCACAAAGGGCGTCAAATCTCATTTCCCAGTAAGTATGTCTGAGGACCCTGCTGGAAAATGATTGAATGAACTTCTCTGGTATATAATAATTATGCGCAATAGTATCTGCTGCAAGATGGCTGATGTATCCGTAGGCAAAGGCCTTCTGCGGGTCAGTTTCTGCCTTTTTCAACACCTTGAGTCCAATCCTCCAGTTGTGGCAATGCTTGAGGGCTTCTGTTAGATTTTTTCCCACAACTATATCTGCGCTTATGTTGCCGTAAAGGTAGTCATAGGGAAACCGGGACAAGAGTTTTTGAAGGAAAAAAGGGAGGATATTTAGATTATTCAAGATGTCACGGCCAAATTCGAGATGGGTTGCAGGCCCCCATGCATATGCATTGTCAGGAATCAGAATTGCTATGAGAAAAACGATAATAAATAAAATAGACATGTTTAAAATGTTACAGCAAAAAAATCTCATTGTAAAGAGAGTAAGCTATGGCAGACAAAAAAATAGCAGGTGATATAAAAGGCTATCTGTACTACTTAAGGGATATTGGAATAGAAGAACTGCCTGTGAAAAAGGCAGGGGGCAGTGGCCAGGGGTCAGGGGTTGTAAATCCAGACACCAAAACTTTTGGCGTCGGAGAAGATATGAGCCTTGAATCTGTTCGTGAGGAACTCGGAGATTGCAAGAGATGCAGACTCCACAAGGGGCGTACTAATATTGTTTTCGGGGTCGGCAATCCAAACGCCAGTATAGTCTTTGTTGGTGAGGCCCCTGGCGAGGATGAAGACCTTCAGGGTGAGCCGTTTGTAGGAAAGGCAGGTCAGTTATTAACAAAGATAATTAACGCAATGGGCTTAAAAAGAGAAGATGTATATATCTGCAATGTTGTTAAATGCAGACCGCCTAAAAATCGTAACCCTGAGCCTGATGAGATTGCAACGTGCAGGCCATTTCTGGAAAAACAGCTCGATGCAATAAGGCCAAAGATAATTGTTGCGCTTGGGACGCACGCAGCCCAGACGCTCTTAAATACAACTGAAAAAATAACTGCGCTTCGTGGACAATTCTACTGGTATAGAGACAGTATCCAGGTTATGCCAACATTTCATCCCTCATACCTTTTGCGAAATGAAAGTAAAAAGGGAGAGGTATGGGAAGATATGCAGATGGCGCTTAAAGCGCTTGGATTAAAGATTCCAGAGAAAAAGGGCAAAACTTAAAAAGACAGTCTGCATAGATAGTTAATAAGAGCTGCCTCTTCTCACTATAAATTTCCACATCCCATTTATCTTTTTATATATCAGAATATCGCCGGGGTTAAACCAACTTTCAGGCTCGCTGCCATTTTTTACCAGCTTTGGCTCATCCTGTGATTCTAAAGAAAATGAGTAAAATCCTGCGTCCTGGGCAAGTAACATCAAATTTTCATCTTCTGCTCTTCTTTGTATAGGCTTTTCATATATATAAATGATAAAGGTGTATGTCTGCCATGCAGCGCCTATCCATTCATATAATACATTGCTTGCCTCTCTGCTCACTCGTATGCAACCATGGGACTTTTTCTTGCCGAGGAATTTTTCATACCCTGCAAATTTTCCTGTTGGTTCAAGACTATGTATCCCTTTTTCAACGCCTGGCTCAATCCCAATCCAATTAAGCATCTTTACATTCTCATCCTTTGACCATATCCTGAAGGGCCTCATTTCCACAATCTTATGGAAACCCGAAAGGGTCTCGCTCCTCTCCCAACCTTCTTCATCTATACCAGGCTCTCCTGTAGATACCAAGGTCTCTAAAAAAAGTTGACCTCTTTCATCATATGCCCTTAAGGTCTGGATGGATTTATCTATCTCAACATGTTTTTTATTAGGTGTGAAAATCCTTGCCTTTTCTCCTGAGACAAGGTAGATGTCCTGTCCGAGCCTTTTGATTGGTTCAGCGCTGTCAAGTCTGACAGCAATGTAATCCTGATTAGCGAATGCAAGATGGCTAAAACTGATTATAATCAGAAGGGGTAAAAACCAGTTTTTTAGTGTCATATCCAAACTATAAATTAATCTCCCTTTGTCCCCCCTTTAGAGGCTGTGTCATAACCCTAAAAGCCAACCAGTTGTCATTCTGAATACCCCTATTGTCACCCTGAGTGAAACGAAGGGTCTGCTTTAAAAATCAGATTCTTCGGCTGACGCCTCAGAATGACATTATGGAACAACCTATTAGCAAAGTGGGGGTCGGGGGATTTGGTTGTATAACTGCCTACACCTCGAAAACCGATAGATTTATATACTTTCTAACCATCTTTGGAACCCTGTCTGCATCGCAAAAAGGCAGTTCGCCAAAGATAGGTAAATTAGTCAATCGTTTTATCTCTGTTTGATTTGTAGAAAGGGATTCGTCAGGTGAGAACGATGGATAGTTAAGGATAATGCCCTTAACCTCTATGCCGATGGACTGGGCGTGCTTAACTGTGAGCAATGTATGATTTATTGCGCCAAGCCTTGATGCAGCAACTATTACGAGCGGCAGATTAAGAAGTTTTACAAGTTCTGCAATCGTTTCAGTATCATTGAGAGGAGCGAGTAATCCGCCTGCACCCTCTACGAGCATTAAGTTGTGCAGAGAGGCGAGTTTATCGTAGCACTCCTTTATCCTGTGCAACTCAACTGTTTTGCCTTCTTTTCTTGAAGCAATACTCGGCGCAAGTGGCGCTTTGAACCGATAAGGATTTATTAAATCTATATCCTCATTAACACCTGCTGCTTTCTTAATCATCAGGGCATCCTGCGGTTCAAGTTTGCCGTTATTTTCAGGGCAACCTGTTTCCACAGGTTTCATGACGCCAACATCTATCCCTTTTTCTTTCAGCGCTGCTGCAATGCCAGCAGTAACAAATGTCTTGCCAACGCCAGTATCAGTGCCTGTGATAAAAAACCCCTTTGCTAACATATTCAGAATAGTAGCAGAATGGGGGAGGGAGGTCAAACCCTTGACCAAAGGGCTTTATATTGCAGTCATATTCTGATATATTACCTAACCATGAAAGATGCGGCCAGAAGAAGGGTTGAAGAACTTGTTGAGCAGTTCAGCCGCAATATTGATGTCTACAAAAGTGGCTCTTACAACGAGGCTCAGACAAGGCGCGAGTTCATAGAGCCGTTCTTTGAGGCGCTCGGATGGGATGTCTACAACAAGGCAGGCTATGCCGAGCAATATAAAGATGTTGTGCATGAGGATTCTGTCAAGGTTGGAGTCTCGCTTAAAGCCCCCGACTACTCCTTCCGCATAGGAGGCCAAAGAAAGTTCTTTCTTGAGGCTAAAAAGCCTTCTGTATCTATAAAAGACGACATTGACCCTGCCTATCAACTCCGCCGCTACGCATGGAGCGCAAAACTGCCCCTGTCCGTACTTACAGATTTTGAGGAATTGGCTGTCTATGACTGCCGTATAAAACCCTCCCCGCGCGATAAGGTAGGCACAGGACGAATTGCCTACTACACTTACAACAAATATATTGACGAATTTGACGCTATATATGATGTATTTTCAAGAGATGCAGTATTAACCCAGAAAATGCAATAACATTTTCTTACAAACGCAATCCCCTGATAAAAACCTTCAGGGGCAGACTCTGGCCAAATACTGTAGTTGCCGATTCATCGGCGATTTTTAAAACGCCCATAAATGGGCAACTACTATACTTAAAACAGTATGCTCCGTTTTGTCCAACCAGCTTTTCCTTGTCCCCTGATAGAAACTTTCAGGGGCAGGCTCTGGCTCAAATCTTGCGTTTGACCCGAAAAATAAAAATCAAATGCATTTTTCGGTTAAATTGAACTACGGAGAGAATAGCCTTTTTTTGTTCTTATTTCAAAATTACACAGGGGATTTTACATTACATTAGGACAAACAATCCTTGACAGATTGTTTTAAAGTGGTATATTTATCGCAATCGCAGATTGAACAGATTTAAACCTAAATATTCACTTTCCCTTTGATGGAGAGGATGAATAATGCTATCAATATATAAAGAGAAAATATTAAAAGAAATAGAAAAGATTCCAGAGGACAGGATGCCAAAACTATACAGAGTTATTCACCTGTTGGTTAGTGAATTAATACCAGAGACAAAAAAAATAGGAAATCGTGGTTCATTGAAAGGAGTCTGGAAAGACAGTCAGATTGATGAATCGTTATTTATTGAAGCAAAGAAATCTTTATTTCCTTATGAACCCCATTAAGGAATGACATGGACTATGTGACTGATACCCATTCCATTGTATGGTATTTTACGGAAGATATTCATCTGAGCAAAAAGGCATTGGATATTTTTGAAGGGACAATTAAAGAGGGGACCATAATTGTTCCTGCGGTAGTTCTGGCTGAGATAATGTTCATTTCCAAAAAAGGGAAAATCAACCTTACATTCAAAGAGACACTTAACAAGATAAAAGAATATGAAAATTTTGAAATTGCACCACTGGATATAGATATCCTTGTGATAGCAGATAAAATTGAAGCCAACATGGAAATGCACGATAGGTTAATTATAGCAACAGCCCTTTATTTTGATGCAATATTGATTACAAAAGACGAGCAGATTAAAAAGGCAGGAATAGTTTCAAGTGTCTGGTAATAGGGGTATGTTTATTAAAAGGTTGGTTTATTACTTTTCCTCGCCATCTTAATATCTTTTGAGGATTTTTATATGAACCGTAAGGCACGAACATTGCTCAGTCAGTCAGTCAGTCAGTCAGTTTAACACCACTTCTAAAGACAAAATTATTTAATCAAAAGGGTAGGCCAGAAACATGGCCTACCCGTTTTTGTTTAATAATATCCCGGCCCTATTCAACTCCATACTTGGTGGATTGCCATGAAACTCTCAGGTAAAGATTGCTACGCTTTGCTTCTCAGTGGAATTTTATCTCTGACCTTCCTATCGGGATGCAAGGGGCTTCAGGTAAATATCCCTGTAGAGGTTCAAACAGTTAAACGTGAGGATGCCGCCTTATTGGTTCTTGTTGAGAATAAATCAACATACAGGATTAAAATCACTTATCCTATCTCAACCGATATGCTGAAACAGGATCAATACACGGAATTTCGTTTGCCAAAACCGGGCAATTACAAGGTTGTACTTACAGCCTATGCGGAAGACCCTGATTATCGCAATACATACAAACCTGTTAAGACAGTTGAAATACCCATTTTCTTGAATGGATACGACACCATTCGCAGCAAGGGTGGGTTTGTCGGGTATAACTTAGAGGTTACTGATGGGATGATTTTGCCAAGTAAGTAGTAAGAAGGAGGAAAGGTGAATTTTACTTGGATAAAAGAATTAAGTATGATATCCCCAGAATTCGGGGAAGAATATTTATTCAGAAAGATTCTTAATCAAATATTTAGTGCTTGACAAAGGCACTATTCATGGGAGGTACTTATGTTTAAAAAATTAATGTGTTGGGGGCAAATAGTCATTCTGGTTGGTATTATAGTAGGGTGCGGGACAATTCCAATTAATCAAGAAATACCAACACATCCTCAAGAAGAGCAAGTGATGTTTGGTAGTTTTAAGCTTAAGCTTGAAAAAGTGGATTGGGGTACAGAGTCTCTTTGTTTAACTGTATCTGCTACGAACACAGGGAAACAACCGTTGATGATGATGAAAAACCTAGGTTTTTCCTTGGTAAATGAAAATGGAGTAAGGTATGTGGCAACATCAATCTCAGGTGATGCTATGTTAGGTAGTGGCGGCTTGAATATAGCACCGGCATATAATCCATATACGCCCAGAAAAGATACTTTATGTTTTGATGTACCGAAAGACAAGTATACTGTACTTGTAAAGATTGGTACTCATGTAGGTAATCTAAATTATGATTATCGCGATTTTTTTAAGTGGGCGTTAAATTTATAATCTTAAAAAACAGTGGCTGTTGTACACGCTTACTACTGCTTCAATCTTCAAGATTGAACCAGTAATTTTTCTACATAGGGAGGGTTATTTATCTCCACATTCAACCTTGAAGTGCAACAAAGATAGGCGGTGGGGTCAGGCAGAAAAGGGCAGAAAAGGGGATAGAACTATTGATGGGAAATTCGGTTTCTATGGCAGGAGGAAAGACATGAAAAGGTGTTTTGTATTATTCAGATTAGTGGCAGGGCTGGTTGTTTCAATAATGGTTTTAGTATCAAATATCAGCATAGCAATGGCTTATGAAAAGGAGATAAAAACTATATCCTCAAGCATAGCCGAGAGCGTTACCACTGCCGGCAAGAAGACTGTTGCGGTAGTGGACTTTACGGATTTGCAAGGCAATGTTACAGAACTCGGCAGATTTCTTGCCGAGGAGATTTCTGTTGACATGACAATAGCGGCAAAGGGCTTTGAGGTAATTGACAGGACGCATCTGAATAGCGTCATGAAAGAACACGAACTCTCCATGCTTGGAATTACCGACCCTAAAAAAATCAAAAAATTAGGTGAGGTGGCAGGTGTTGACGCAATCGTAACAGGCTCTGTAACACCGTTTGGGGACAGCATAAGGATTACCTGCAAGGTCATTGCAACGGACACCGCAAGGACAATCGGCGCTTCAAAGGGAGACATAGCAAAGACAAAGGCAATTGAGGAATTGCTGGCAAGGGGGATAGAAAATACTGCTACTACTAAAGGGCCTGCCTCAACACCGTCTGTTAAAAAAGAGACAAAGGCAGGACAGAAAGCAGAAGCCCAGAATTTCACATTTGAATTAAAGGGATGCAAAATGTCAGGGAGTATAACATGCGATTTCATGATTACGAACAATGGTCAGGATAGAAAGCTTGAATGGGGTCATCCAAATTCCAGAATATTTGATGATTCTGGTAATGAATATAGACAAAGCGACGCCCAACTCGGAAACAAAAGAGGTAGAGGTACGGGTTTTTTCGATATGGGTACTATGGGTGTGCAGAATTTACTTGTTTCCGGCATCTATGTAAAGGCGAGTGTAACCTTTGAAAAGGTCTCATCACAGGCGAATATGATAGCATTACTTGAAATTAATAATGCTACGGATGGAAATGATTTCAAAGTTCAGTTCCGCAACATCCCTTTAACCAAATAAGACCTGTGGTTAACAGCTTGTAACCAAATTGTACAAATTAGGAGCGTTTCCCGTTTTTTTAGCCACAATTTCTAACCCCATTTTTATCATTTTCTTCAAGATTGAACCAGCAATAGAGCAGGCAAGAGGAGCAGGCAAGAGGGTCAGGTCTACTTTCTTGTCATTAACTATTCAGCCTCATAATTTAACAATAGGTAAACCCCCAGCTTTGCTGGGGGACTCGCAGAGTTTGACATTTACAGGATTGTGCTTTGTTCCGCTATAAATATTTTGGTTCTCACTGTTGTCATGCCCGAATGGTTCTATCGGGCATCCAGTCATAAAATATGGATTCCCGCTAAATACATGCGGGAATGACGATTCGATGGTTTTGATTTTAACAGATTGCGATTAGCCCCCTTTGAGGGGGCAGCAATCATAAAACCTCCGGCTTTGCCGGAGGATACTTATTCTCGTAAATTCTGCTGAGGACATCATACCTATTTATCCTCATTAAGTAAGATATCCGTGGAATTCCAACGGTTTTTTAAATAATTAAAACCAATACCGGCAAGGTGCAGCCTGCTTCCAGCATCAATGTTAGAAAGACTGCCTTTGTCTGCAGGATGATAGGGACATGAAAAGAGATTATGTTGCAACCCTGTGGAAGGAGATGCCGGAGAATGCAAACGAAACTCCCTCTTCAGCGGAGAGTTCTGATTCTTTTGCAGACTTGAAGAAAATTCATATAATACAAAAGGCGCGTTTTGCCGGAAATTGTCCTGCATTTGTTTTTTGGCATTATCTCCCGTAATTTGCTATAATTCCTTGCATGAAGAAATTAAGGCTTTACCTTGATACATCCGTCTGGAATTTCTATTATGCCGATGATGCGCCGGAAAAGAAAGAAGTAACCAGATGCTTCTTTAAAAACCTCAAATCAGGCCATTATCATATCTACTCTTCTTCCGTGGTTGTCAGGGAGATTGAAAACGCAGACAAGAAAACAGCTTCGGATTTGGTAAGTCTTATAAAAATGTATCCGCCGACGATGTTGGATGTTACCGGTGAAATTGATGAACTGGCGGATGTTTATATTGCCGAAGCCGTTGTTCCCGAAAAGAAAAGAGATGATGCGCTGCATATAGCCATCGCAACGGTTTATGAGATGGACGCATTGGTAAGCTGGAACTATAAGCATCTGGCCAATCTTTCCAAAAAAGAAAAGGTGCGCGCGGTAAGTATTTTACAAGGCTATCTGAAAGAATTGGAAATGATAACTCATATGGAGGTGATTGACGATGAATGAATCAAAGAAACTGAAAGAAGTATGGAAATGGAAAGAAGAGGTCTATCAAAAGACAAAAAATATGACAAGGGATGAACGGATCAGGTATTTTAATGATGGATTGAAAGATTTTATAAAAAAGACCGGGGTTAAGAAAATTACCGAAAAAAGAGCAGCATGATGCAAGAATGTAGAATGTCTCCTATTTTGGGGTCAGGTCTTTACTCTTGACATTCCCATCCTGATTTTTATCCTGTTTTTTTCTCTCGCCGAATAATAGGAATAATAGGGTCAACGGCTATTTTGCCATCAAGAGATATTAACTACATTATTGACATTCTTTAAAAGTGTAGTTAATATGTAGTTAACTATGTCTGTTGTCAAAAATACCCTCCAGGAAAACTATATCTTTTTCCTTCGTGAACTTTCCAGAATAGAACATGAACTTGCTAATCTGCCGAAGGGAAGCATATCTGTCAAGAAGATAGGCGGAATTTCCTACTATTATCACCAGTGGAGAGAGGGTAAAAAGGTAAATACAGTTTCGCTCGGCAGAAAGGCGCCGGTAGATTTAATTAATAAAATAAAGAGACGAAAGACCCTTGAGACCCAGAAAAAGGAAGTCTTTGGCAACATAAATATTATAGTCAAAGCCATTGATACGCAAGCTGTGACAGTGAAGGAGATTCTGCGCCTTTTTTCGCAGCACAAAATCAATGCGCTGCTCATAGGTTCATACTGTCTTTCAGCATACAGAGAGGCGCTGAGCCTGAAATTGCCGACAATCAAGACACAGGATGTAGATTTTCTCATTCCATACCCATATAAAGGAAAGAAGGTAGATATAGAATCAATTTTTTCAGATTTGGGCTTCTCGCTTGGCTTTAATCCGGACGGCTCAACATATTTTACCAACGGCACCTTTAAAATAGAATTTCTGACGCCTGAAAAAGGCAAAGGCACTGATAAAGCAATTCCCATTAAAGAGCTTGGAATAAACGCCGAACCATTGCGATATCTTCAGATGCTTTTTGATGAGCCGCTTAATATAAAGAGGCAGGGTTTGGCATATTCTGTCCCAAACCCATGGGTATTTGCGTTTCACAAGATACTGATAATGAAGTCAAGAAGGGATTCTTCCAAAAAAGAAAAGGATATATTACAGATTACAGCAATACTGCGGGAGATTAAGTTGCGGCCTCAGGAACGCCAGAAGAGCCGTGAGTATCTGAATTCGCTCCCCCCGCGATGGCAAAAGGTCATAAAACAAGGGATTAAGAATTATCTGCCTGAATTCATGGCATAAGTTGGAAAACAGGGAGGCTTCTGTAGCAAACTCCCCTTGACAACCACATACTATTAATACATATTAAAGCATATAATAACGGATATGCTGAAAGGGGGTTTTATTATGAGAACAACGTTAAATATAGAAGACAAACTGCTTGACAAGGCGGCAAGGTTGACCGGCATTAAGGAAAAAACATCTCTTGTACGGCTTGGGCTTGAGGCGCTTATAGCGAGGGAAAGCGCCAAGAGACTCGCTAAGCTTGGGGGAACTGAAAAGGAGCTGAAGGTGATACCCCGTAGAAGAGCAGTGGGCGAATAAAATGGTTCTTGTTGATACCTCGGTGTGGGTAGTACATTTACGGGGTGGAAGTATCGGCCTTGAAGCTTTGTTGAATGAAGGCCATGTTGCCTGTCATCCCTTCATTATCGGTGAACTTGCCTGCGGAAATCTCAAAAATAGAGTTGAAATACTCTCTCTTCTCGAAGCGCTTCCTATGGCGCTCCATGCAGAATATGAAGAAGTGATGCGGTTCATAGATAATTATCGCCTTATGGGAAAGGGTTTAGGGTACATTGATGTGCATCTGCTTGCATCAGCCTTTTTGATTAAGATACCCTTATGGAAACGCGACAAAAAACTGCAAGAAGTCTCTTCAAAATTGGGATTGAAGTATTGATGCCGAACTATCGGCATTGATTCTTGGGGATGGATAACAACGTAATTAAGGAGTGCTGTATGGGTGGAAGCGATAATCAACAAATCCATACAGAGGTATCTATAAGAATATTAGCGCTCAAAATGTCTTAGCTCCTCGGCTGTCTTTTCGAACTTCAGCTTGCCCTTCATGGCTTTTATCTTCTCAATCTTTCTGTGCCTCAAATATTCGGCTATGGCCTTTTTTACTGCCGATGCCTTGCTTTTGGCATCTGTCTCCGTCATAAGCTCATCTAAAATATCCTTTTCTATGGTTACTGTAGCTCTCATATCCTTCCTCCATTATATTGCACCATAATTTCATCTTAAACAGTGCAAAAGTCAAGCACATATATTAAGTATAATATGATGCAATTCTTGGATATTGCCAAGGGTCAACCCCTTGACATTCTTGAGAATTCTAATATACTTCTACCAATATATGAAACGAATTCTTATACCTTTAGCGCCCGGTTTTGAAGAGATAGAGGCGCTTGCTGTTGTAGATATATTAAGGAGGGCAGGCGTAGATGTGGTTATGGCTGGGACAGTGGAAAATCCCATAGAAGGGAGAAATAGGATAAAGATTCTGGCCGATGCATCTCTGGATTCTGTCAAAGAACAGGACTTTGATATGATAGTCCTGCCCGGCGGCGCTATTGGCACAGAAAATCTTAAGAAGGATACCCGAATAAAGGAGATTGTAGAAAGGCTTTACAAAAAGGGGAGATTTGTTACAGCCATCTGTGCTGCGCCTACCGTGCTTTCAGCCATTGGTGTCACTACCGGTAAAACCGTCACAAGCCATCCCTCGGTGAGAAATATTCTGCAAAAAGAAAAGATTTCAAATGGTAGGGTTGTAAGGGATGGAAATCTCATTACCAGTCAGGGGCCTGGTACTGCAATAGAGTTTGCCTTTAAGCTTGTGGAGGTTTTAGTGGGTAAGGATAAGGTTAGTGAGATAAATAAATCTGTTCTATCAGATATTGAAAACGAGTAGAGGTTGCATTTTTTTCTTGACTATATTCGTATATACGAATATAGTAGTTACCATATGGTGAATATAAAAGATTTGTTGTTTGCCTTTTCAGAAGAAGTTCGCTTGAGAATAATGCTTTTACTGAAGGATTCCTACCTCTGCGTAAACTGCATTGTTGATGCTATTAATCTGCCACAGCCCACGATCTCAAGACACCTGGCTCTTTTAAGAAGGACAGGGGTTGTGAATATGACCAAAGATAAGTTGCACTGTTATTACGCACTTAATCAGGGCGACCCATTTGGCCAGCTTAAGGGCAAACTTATCAAAACCTTTTCAGACAGCCTGAGGAATATGGAGCCGTTTAAGGGAGATGTGAAAAGGCTTGCTAAGACTCAGGAGAATTGCAATGCAGACTGCAAGGTTGGCAAGCGATAAGAAAGAAAAGATTGCCATCTGAGGCATAGAAAACGATGAAAGGATTTTTAGGGACGCGGGGGGATTTGCTTTCCGATGTGCTCATTGTAGCAGTAACCATCATAGTGCCTGCCCTCTTAACAGCAATAGTATTGGTGAAAAAGAAGAGATTTGCGCTCCACAGGGCAATCATGATGTCAATATTTTTTGTGCTTGTCCTGTATGTAGTTATCTATGAGGCAAATCTAACCTTATTGGGCGGGATAGACTATTTGAGGTCAAATATACGCATATCAGAGGGTCCCTACTTTGCCCTTGTAGCATTTCACATAACCCTGAGCGCGGCTGCCCTCATCCTGGGCAGTATCACCATGAGGAGGGGGGAGGCAGTTCTGTGTTCTGGCCAGATAGCAGGACTGGGCTTTACCTCTGCGCATCGTAAACTTGCCTGGATTGAGGTGGTAATGCTTGTCATAAGTGTTTTCACAGGGTTAGCAATCTATTATTTTACCTTTGTTTACTAATACAAAAATAGATGTCACTTTAATTTAATACGTTTGGTGTGGGTTTACCCTGTGACAGATTGAATACATTGATGGACGATATCTAACATCTTTTTTAACTCTTCAACTGTAATACTCAGTGGCGGCATGATCACAATCACATTTCCCAGAGGCCTTATCATAAGGCCGTATTTCCGCGCCTCCATGCAGACCTTATGTCCAATCCTCTCATTCATGGGATAAGATTCTTTAGTCAATTTATCCTTGACCAGCTCTATGCCGGCAATAAGCCCTTTTTGGCGCACATCGCCGACATAGGGCAGCTCTTTGAAACCTGCTAACAATTCAGACAGCAGCTTAATCTTTGGCTGTATTTTTTGAATGGTTTTTTCTTTCTTAAATATATTGAGATTTGCAATAGCTGCCGCGCAGCCGAGCGGATTTCCTGTATATGTGTGGCCATGGAAGAATGTTTTTAACTCATCATATTTGCCGAGAAATGCCTTGTAAATCTTCTCTGTAGTTAAAGTTGCCGCAAGCGGAAGATACCCGCCGGTTATCCCCTTTGCAAGACATAGGAAATCAGGTACTACATTTTCATGCCTGCAGGCAAAGAGCTTTCCCGTCCTTCCAAACCCTGTGGCAACCTCATCTGCAATGAGCAAAATATTATATTTTGTGCAAAGCCTTCTTACTTCTTTTAAAAACCCAGGGGGCGATACAATCATACCAGCAGCGCCTTGAACAATCGGCTCTATTATGCATGCAGCAATCTCTTTGTGATGGCTTTTTAAAATCTCCTCAAACCCCTGATAGAGGCAATCAGGGGCAAGCTTTTTTATGCAGGCAATCTTGCAGGACGGATATGTCTTATCTACCGGACACCGATAGCAGTATGGATAATACGCCTTATATGTGGGAAACAACAGCGGCTTATATTTTTCAACAAATACATCAATCTCACCCACGCTCATAGAGCCGAATGTGTCGCCGTGATATGCACCTGTGAAGGCCACGAATTTAGTTCGGAGTTTGGAGTTCGGAGTTCGGAGTTGTTGCCAGTATTGGTATGCCATTTTTAAAGCTATCTCCACAGCAGTGGAGCCGTTGTCTGAATAAAAGACCTTTGTCAATCCTTTTGGCGCAATCTGGACAAGTTTTTCAGCAAGTTCAATAGAAGGGATATTCCCGAGGCCGAGGAGACTAGAATGGCTAATCTTATCAATCTGCGCCTTTATTGCATTGTCTATCTCTCTTTTTCTGTGCCCATGGACATTCACCCAGAGGGACGAAACACCATCAAGATATTTTCTTCCATGAGTATCAATAAGATAATTTCCCTCTCCCCTTTCAATGATAAGAGTAGTTTCTTTTTCCCACTCCTTCATCTGGGTAAAGGGATGCCATACATGCTTCTTGTCCCGCACTTCCAGCCTTTTATTTTTTGCAGTAGACAAACATAACCTCGTATGTCGCATAAATACGGTTGCGAGTTGCAAGCTGCGAGTTGCAAGTTGTAAGTCTTGAATCTTTAATCTTGAATCTGTCGTTATAAATTTCTGCCATCTTCTTTAATATAGAACCTCTGGCAAGGCTGTTGTCGCCATCTTTGAATGGATTGCCGGCGCCGATGGATTTTATATTTTTAAGCAATCCCCACATATCATCATGGGTCTTAATAATATTTGTTGTTGCAGGAGATATATTTTTGAAACCCGCGTTTGCAAGCGCTGATTGTATGAACGGTTGATCTGAAAAACCAATAAACGCTGGAAGTCCATTTCTGCTTAATATCGCTGATGCCTCAATGTAGCACATCCTTAACTCCTTTAATGTAGCAGTTCCGAGTGTTGAAAAGACAAACCCCCCCCCAGGTCTCAAGACCCTGTATGCCTCTGAAAATGCGGTCTTTATATCATTCATCCACTGATAGGTAAGATTTGATGTTACGATGTCAAAGGATTCAGTTTTATAAGGCAGTAATTCACCATCTGAATTGAGGAAATGTATTTTATTTGTTTGTCTCTTGCAACTTGTCCCTTGCAACTTGCTGAGCGCCTGTTTCACCATTGCATGGCTGATATCACAGCTTAAAATATTAGCCTCAGGAAATCGCTCTGTCAGATTGTGCGATAGAAAACCTGTGCCGCAGCCGATGTCGAGAATACTGAACCCCCCCCCCTCTCCTCCCTTTATAAAAGGGGGGCTGGGGGGATTGAAGTATTTGGACAATAGTTCGTCTGCCACTTCTTTTTGGAAAAGAGCATTGCTGTCATAATTCTTTGCAGCATTAGAAAAGGAAAGTTTAATTCTTGCTTTATCCATTTCCCTCCTCTCCCTCGATGGGAGAGGATTGAGGTGAGGGTGAGCTTTCATCATAGGTATCCCCCTCCCCTTTGTCCACTCCCGCTAAGGGGGAATTTTACGGTGTACTCTAAAAATTTTTGAACTAACTCATTAAATTTTTTATGCCTTGTCAAAAACGGAGCATGACCTGCGTCTTTGACTATCTCAAGCCTTGCATCGGGTAGATTCTTAGCAAGATATCTTCCGGCATCAACTGGGCAGACATTGTCTTTTTCGCCGTGTATGACAAGCACAGGAATCTTTATATCAGGGATAATATCCCTTAAATCAATTGCCAAAAGCGCCTCAAGCGCTGTAATAGTGCTGTCGCGGAAGGGTTTTGGACGAGGCTTTTTATAAAGTCCTGTAAACCATCGTCCTTCAGGTTGTGAAAATTCATCCTCTGTAAAGTTCAATGGATAAAATCTCTGCATAGTTTTTGTAAAATCCTTTTTTATGTCTTTGAGCATCCGTTTTGCTATGCCTGCAGATTGCCCGAATGGGAAATCTTTTTTTACCGTAAAACATGGTGATACTCCGATGAGCACGAGTGCTTTAAAAAGGCCGGGCTTGTTTGCCGCTGCCTCTAAAAGGGCCTGTCCGCCCAGAGACCAGCCGATGCCGATAAAGCGGGATGTGGGATGTAGGATGTGGGATGTGGAATTTGTTGTGCTCAAAACTTTTTTAATCGCCGGATTAAGTGTTGGCTCACTCCATCCATCGTTTCCACTATGTCCCGGCAAATCAACGGCAACAAGAGCATACTCTTTTGAAAATTCCTTTAACTGATATTTCCATACCTTTGAGTCAGTCGCCCAGCCGTGGATAAATAAGAGTTGAATGTTGCAGGTTGCAAGTTGCAAGCGTTATACAGCCTCCAATGCAAGTTTAATTGTTTCGATTGCATACTTCAAATCATCCCAAGAGTGATTTGCCATCAGGGTAATCCTTAATCTGCTTGTGCCCTCAGGCACTGTTGGCGGTCTTATGGCCTGAATAAATACACCTTTGTCCATAAGGTTCTTGCTTATCTTTATTGCCTTATCAGCCTTGCCGATTAATATGGGAATAATCTGCGTTTCTGAATTCATTATGTCAAAGCCTGCATTTTCAAGGCCGCTCCTAAAAAAGCTGATTCTATCCCATAAATCCTGTCTTAATTGCGGTTCATTTTCTATTATATCTATTGCGGCAATGCTTGCCGCGCAAACAGATGGAGGAAGGCTCGTCGTATAGATAAAAGAGCGGGCCTTATTTACGAGATAGTCTATAAGTTTTTTACTGCCTGCAACATAAGCCCCGAAACATCCAAGCCCCTTACCGAGAGTTCCCATCTGGATTATGCCTGTTCCGTTATGTCTTAAAACGGGATTCGGATTGTCTATGTCAAAATGTTCCAGTGTCCCTTTGCCGTTTTTCCCTAAAACCCCGGTTGCGTGGGCATCGTCAACCATGAGCATACAGTTGTATTTATCTGCCAACTCGGAAAGTTCTTTCAGAGGAGCAATATCTCCGTCCATGCTGAAGATGCCGTCGGTGATAATCAGTGTTGCGTGATGCCTACCCCTAAATGTTTCTATCAGGGGCGTGTTACGTGTTGCGTGTTTTTTGAGAAGGGCTTCAAGCGAATTTATATCTTTGTGAGGGTATCTTTTTAGTTCTGCCTTACTTAAAAGACACCCATCTATAATTGAGGCATGATTGAGCTTATCTGAAAAAATTACATCCCCCCTTCCGACAAGGGCTGATATAATGCCGATATTTGCATGGTAGCCGGAGTTGAATACAAGCGCAGCCTCTGTGCCTTTAAACCTCGCAAGCCTTTGCTCAAGCTCTTCATGCAGTTTCATATTCCCTGAAACAAGCCTTGATGCGCCAGAGCCAAAACCATATTTTTCAATGGCCGAGATTGCAGCCTGTTTTATTTTTGGATGATTAGCAAGTCCGAGGTAATTATTGGAGCAGAGGAGGATAGTATCCTTGCCATTTACAGTTACCTTTGGTTCCTGATGCCCATGTATGAGAGACATGTGGCGGTAGAGGCCGGTGTTTTTGAGATTGGATAGTTCTTGCTCTATGAAATCAAAAACTTCTGGAATCATTTTCTTAGTTTCAGCCCCAAATCTTTAATCATATGCAAATCCTCTTCCGGCGATCTTCCCAAGGTTGTAAGATAATTCCCAATCATCATTCCATTTGCGCCTGCGGCAAATATGAGGCTTTGCATATCCCTTAGATTCACCTGTCTGCCGCCGCAGACTACAATATCTTTTGTAGGCAGCATAAACCGGTAAAGGGAGATTATTTTAAGACATTCAATAGGCGTCAGATAATTTGCATTTTCAAGCGGAGTGCCAGGTCTTGGATTTAAGAAGTTTATGGGAACAGAATCTACATCTAATTCTCTTAAGGTCAAAGCCAGCTCTACCCTCTGTTCCCTTGATTCACCAAGACCGAATATGCCGCCGCAGCACGCATAAAATCCAAGCTTCTTAGCTGTCCTTATTGTATTTACATCATCCTCATAATCATGCGTAGTGCATATGTTTGGAAAAAAACTCCTTGCTGTCTCAAGATTATGATGATAGCTCTGCAAGCCAGCGTCTTTGAGTTTTCTCAGGGCTTCTTCATTCATGATTCCAAGCGATGCACACCTTTCCAAAGCTACTTGAGCTTTCATCTCCTTGAGCGTCCGCGCAAGAATATTCACATCGGTATCCTTTCCTACTGAAGTGCCGCTTGTAACAATGGAAAACTCCCGCGCCCCATTCTGCATAGCCCCTTTTGCAGCCTCAACAATCTTCTGATGCTCTACCATTGGATATGTCTTGACCCCAGTATCATAATGAACAGACTGGGAGCAGAACGCGCAGTCTTCAGAGCAAAGCCCGCTTTTAGCATTTATTATTGAGCAGAGATTTACGTCATTGCCCTTAAAGAATCTGCGTATCCTGTCAGTTGAGGCAAGAATCTCAAAGATATCGCTGTCAGGAATATTTATAAGCCCGCACCCTTCGTCATAGGAAATGCCATTGCCGCTTAATGCCTTTTCTTCAAATTTATTCAGCATTGCTTTAACCATAGTAAATTTAGATAACATACGGGCATTAGATTGTCAACCCTGTTAATTTTTATGGTTAACAACCCAAAAATAGGCATTGATTTTTGGGGAAACTGACAAGACGCACGAAAGACAAGGCCGCAGGCGATTTTGCGACGCAGCCATACTGTCGCCCGTATGGTGAGGAGCAAAATCGCCGAGGTCGTAAGACCATCTTTTACTCGCAATATTTCGGGATGTATTGTCAGTTTAAATCCCGATGTGATTTTCTAAATCGGGATTTGAGAACAAGCAACCGGTTGCAAGCAGGAGCATCATCTGATAAGATAAAAACATGATTGAAGAACAAGGTGTAATTGTAGACATAAAGAATAATAGGGCGTTTGTTAAGACGGAAAAGGGCACTTCATGCGAGAGCTGTGTTGCGCGCGAGACATGTCACGGTGTTATAGGCACAAACGAAGTGATTGTAGAGGCTGAGAATCGCATAAATGCTAAATTAGGAGACAGGGTTGCAATAATGGTAGGCACAGCCACAATCCTCAAGGCGAGTTTGTTGCTCTATCTTGGCCCTATTGCAGGGCTAATCATCGGCGTAGTTTTGGGGCAGACACTTGTTAAACGATTTGCGCTACCCGTAAATCCTGATTTGTTGTCAGGAATACTCGGCGCTTTATTTTTGGCAATAGCATTTTTTGCTATAAGATTATTGGGCAAGAGACTTGAGAAGAAAGAAGGCTTCAGGCCCGTGGTTGTCAGAGTCCTCTGATGAGCGAGAAGAATATAAAGGTCGTATGTCAGAATAAAAAGGCATACCACGACTATTTTATAGAAGATGCGTTTGAAGCTGGAATCGTTTTGGTCGGGACAGAGGTAAAATCTCTGAGGCTCGGCCATGTAAACCTCAAAGACAGCTATGCAACATTAAAAGGCGTAGAGGTCTTTCTTGTAAACACCCATATAAGTCCCTACAAGCAGGCAGATAGATTCAGCCAACCTGAGCCAGACAGGACAAGAAAACTCCTCCTGCACAGGCATGAGATAAATAAGCTGATAGGAAAAGTTAAGGAAAAGGGATACACTCTGATTCCGACCAAGATTTATTTTAAGAATGGAAAGGCAAAGGTTGAAATTGCCCTTGCAAAGGGCAAAAAATTTTTTGACAAGCGAGAGGCTATAAAGAAAAAGACTGTTGAAAGGGAGATGGAAAAGGCTGTGAAGGACAGGAGGTAGGCAAGAGCCAATAGACGATAGGAAAACCCATAACCTATAAGTCATTGCCTAAGGAAGCATCTAAAATTTTGGCTCATCCCTCATTATGGCATAAAAAAAGTCTCCGTCCCAAACTGAATCTATCGGGGACAACTTGCCGGTTTCCACAAAAATTAAAGTCTATTATTGGAGAATTTGCAATGGTTGAAATAGAAGGGCGAGATGTGGTATAGATTGCGCAATGAAATGCATTTACACACCGGTCATGCGATGAAGTATTTTAATTTTTTCGTCTTCTTCTTTTTTATCCTTACAATTCCACTCTATGCAGATGAATCAAAGGTGACAAATGAGAGTTCAGTGAAAGAGTTAGCAAATGAGCTCTATAAGAACTATGAGACTGTTGATAAGGAATTAAATGAACTAAAAAGGGCAGCCGAAGAAACTCAGAGCAGCTCTTTAATGGCGCCGATTGTAATTTCTGTAAAGAAAGGAAAAGGTTTTAGACTTATATCTGTTAACGTTGAAGATGAAGGAAAGCCAATCTGGGGTCATATCTATAATGATGTGGAAAATAATGCCCTTGATTTTGGGGGCAGACATGAGCTTTACCGAGGCGTCGTAACAAGGAGTAAACATGGTTTTTCTATTTACTTCCAATATCAACTCCAGGAAGATAAAAAAGATATAACTCGCAGTGGGGTTATGAGAGGGATTTTTGATATTTCAACTCCTTCCTATCTGGAGGTCTTATTCAAAAAAGACGGTAAAGATATCAAGGTGGATTTAAGAAAGCATGAGTAATATGTTCTTCTTTTTTGTATTTCTTTTCCTGATATCTTTGCAAAACCCTGTTCTGATATCGGCATCAGATACCTTACCTACAGTTTACTGGAAGGAACTGCATGACCTCGAGGCTGCACAATTTCTATACCGAACAGGCGATTACCTTTCTGCTTCGCTCACCTGCGACACGATACTAAATAACTCAAAAGATGAATCAATAAGAGACAGGGCAATGATACTAAAGATACGTTCAGACCTTTCTCTTAGGTATGCTATTTCAGAAAATTCCTATCAAATTCCTCAAGAGGCAAATCCACATATCTTTTCTATCTTTAACATCTTATACAAAAGTGGCGATTACAATGAAATCGTCTCGCTCTCGCAGGAGACCAAAAATAGTGTGGCGCTCTATTTTAAAGGGATGGCGTTATACAAATTAGGAAGGATTAGCGAGGCTATAAAACCATTAAAAGAGATTAGCAGAGAAGACGAGATATATCCTTATGCAAAAATCCTCCTTATGCAGACAATGGTCAGCATGGGCGACCTGAAGTCAGGGGAAAGACATCTCAAAGATATGCCCTTGAACAGGGGTGGCAAAATAGCGGGTAGTGTGCGGCTTTTTCTGGGTTACCTCTATCTGGAGATGGGAGAGTTTGAAAAGGCAGAAGAGAGTTTCCTCAGGGTTGATGTGAAAAGTGAATTCTACGGGGCTTCCAGGTCAGGCATGGCATGGTCAAAGATAAGACGCGGCTTGTATGAAGAAGCGCTCTCCTTGAAAGAAGCATTAAGCGCATTTCCGTCTCATGACATAATGAGATACGAATCTATGTTGGCCATTGCGCATTGTTATCAAAGCCTTGGCAAGTTAAATGAGGCGAGAGACTGGTTTTTAAAGGCTATCGAAGGGTTAAGAATTCTTAAAGATGATTTTAAAAAGCTCTATAAAACTGGCGACATGCACAAGGCATATATCAACAGCATTACCAAAGATGGAAAAGATATGCCATACATATCATTCTTTCAAGACGACCCTGATATAATAAGGATAACAGCGTATTTTAGGGCATTTGATAATATAAAGAGAAAATATGAAAAACTGGAAGAAGAGGCTGAACTTACATATCTTAATCTAAAAGAGCGCATAACTGCAAAAGAGGAAAGGCTCGCAAAAACAGCGGAACGATTGGCTAATACAAAACAACTTCTATCAATCCTCGCAAAAAGGATAAGCGCTGTTGATGAGAAGGCCTTGGATAATAATGATGCGAAGGTTGTCGAAAGGTGGCAGAAGATACTGAATAGACCGCTCACTGCCACTGAAAAAGGCATTATTCACCTGCTCGTTAGGGAACGTGGAAGCGGTCTCTGGTGCCTCAATAATGCAATATACTCCCCTTCATTGTGCATGGTGCCAGGCCCTGGCATAGACGGAGTTAGGAACGAGACCAATGAAAGGATAATTAATGACCTGAACACAGTTCTGAAAGGAGAACGTATAGTCTACGAGCAAAGGCTGCATTCTATAAGCACGGCTCTTAATAAAAGGGTAGAATATGAAAGGGGTGTGCTCAAAGACATGGAGGCATTTAAAGAAGAGAAGCTCCTCAGGAATAAGGATATGGCACAAAGGGGAATAGATGATGCAATAGGGCTGCTCAGCGACCTTGTGGATAGAAGGGCGAGGATGATTCAATATGAGGCAGACGTGTTTATGAAAAAAACCGTGTCAGGGTTGAATAAGATTGATAAGGCGGAGGAAGGCAGGTGAGACTACAAAAAGCCATACCTCTGATGCTTCTGACTATAAGCCTCTGCGCCTGTCAGACTATTCAAACAAGGCCACAGAAAGAAGAATCAAAGGCTATTGTTGCAATAGGCGAATACACGAGGCTCGCAATTGAGAGTAGCGAATTTTCCCCCCAAACCATACTTATGCTTACAGAGGGCTATTTTAAAGAGCGCTCAGAGATGCTTAAAGGGGGCGGGGAGAGTGTCAAGGTAGACCATGTCATGCTCATTGGATGGTATGGCACACTTATCGAGAAATACCCTGGTAATCCAGCCGTGGCGCCTCTTCTCTATACCCTTGGATATGCACTCTATGAACAGGGGGATTATGACAGGGCGATAAAGATATTCGAGGTATTTACAGAAAGATATAAAACAAACCCCTATTTCATAGAGGTGTGCTTTAGGTTAGGGGAATTATATTTTGATACAGGGCAGTACGGCGAGGCAAAAGACGCATACGTGGCAGCGCTCAGCAGTCCAAGTTCCATATTTTATGAGAGGTCGCTCTACAAAATGGGTTGGACATACTACAAGTTAGAGATGTTCAATGATGCTGTTAATTATTTCAGCCAGGTTGTTGACAGATACAACGGAGCAGACCTTATGAGCGAAAGTCTTGCGCAGGAATCCATCTTTAATATCGCGCGATGCCTTGTTAGGATAAAAGATATTAAAGAGAGAGAGGGAATAATAGAGAGGCTGAAGACAAAGATATATGCGCCAAGGATAATCCTTGAATTGGGGAAGATGCTAATAGAAGAGACAGAATACGAGGAGGCAATATCAGTGCATACTTTGTTTGTAAGCATGTTCCCTCAGCATCCATCGTTGCCTAATATATCTGCAGAAATGGCAAAGGCTTATGAATGGCTTAAAGAAGAAGAGAAGGCAGTTGAGTTAAGGGAGGCAATCGTAGAGAAGTATAACCCAACCACAGACTGGTATAAAAAGAATTATCCGAATGGCAACAGAGAACTTGATACTTTAGTAGCTGAGACATTGATGGCGCTATCCCAGAGACATCACGCGACAGGAAATGAAAAAAAGGCAATCGAGGGTTATAAACGGTTAATGGCATACTTCCCTGAATTTCCAGCATATAAAGATGCGCAGATTATTCTTGCTGAGGCGCTTTTTGATGCAAAGAACTATCGTGAGGCTGCCGAATACTACATTGCTGCCATGGATATGTATAAGGGCAGAATCGAAAGCGAGAAGGCAGCGTATGGCGCTGTGCTTAGTTATGAACTTATGGCATCTGATGCAACGGGTGATAAGAGAGATATAGCCATTGCTATAAAGAAGCTCGCTGATAGTATAAAAGATGGATCCTTCAACAGTTCAGCTTATGAAGACCTCTTATACAGGGTCGCTGCTATATACTCTGCCATAGGTCTTTACCACGAGGCCAGGGAGCTTCTCAGTCCACTTCTTAAGAGGGAAAGGCTCTCCATTGCATATCAAAGGATTGGAGATACATATTTTGCCGAGAACAATCTTCCAGAAGCTATAGCTGCGTATACGTCTGCGTTACGATATTCAAACAGTGATAGAGATATCAGGTCAAGGTTATCAGGCCTTCATAATATTATGGCAGCAAATTATGTTAAGGAGGGCAGGTTTAAAGAGGCTGTTGAGCACCATCTATCTGTATCTTCCATAGCGCCGGATACTCGTTTGGCAGAAGAATCGCTTGTCAGCGCAGGGCTTCTGTATGTGAATGCAGGAGATACGAATGGATTTAAAAATACCTTGGAACTTTTAAAAAAATCTCATACTGATTCAAAGGGGACAATAAAACTCCTTATAGAGGCTGGAAAGATACTGGAAGAAAGGGGTGAGGTTGTTGAAGGAGTCTCTTTATTTGAGGAGGCTGCAATTCTGTCAAAAGAGAGTGAAGATACTTCGGCGTTTATCATAAAATCCCTTGCAATCCTTGAGGAGCACGGAGATTATCAGCACATGGAAGCGCTAATAAAGAGATACCTTTCTAAAACACAAATACAGCCTAATGAAAAGATGTATCTGTTCTACATGCTTGGTGCGGCCCAGCTCCTTTCAGGCAAGCAAGAAGGCATAGATACGCTTACGTCAATAGCAAAAGCGAAGGATACGCCAGAGAATCATCCCTATATTGCAAAGGCAAGATTAAAACTTGCGGATATCAGACTCGATACATTCCTGAAAAAGAACATAGAGAAACCTTTTGAGGAGAGCTTGAAGGCAAAGGGATCGCTCATGAAAGAGCTGCTCGGAGAATATGGCTATCTGATAAAGACCGGCATTCCTGAACTCTTGCCAGAGGCCTCTTACAAGATTGGGCTGGTCTTTGAAAATTTTAAAGACTCTTTGCTCAACTCAGAAAAACCAGAGGAATTATCCAGTGAAGAACTTGCAGAATACAACTTCCTTCTTGAGGAGAGGGCATACCCCATTGAGGAGCAGGCAGTCAATGCCTATGATAGATGCATAAAGGCGTCAGTAGATTTAAACATCAAAAAAGAGTTTGTGCAGAAATGCAGAGAACGTCTATCAGCCCTGAGGCCAGTCATGTATAAAAGGGATATAAAGTTAATTAATATAAGGCCTCTCTTTATACCTCTTGAACCTATTCATATTGACAACTTACAGGTCTCAAACGAAGCAATTAGACATTTTAATGACGGGTTTGATAGAATGGCTTCAAATCCATCTGAGGCGATTGCTAATTTTAGGCTCGCTTTAGAAAAAGAGCCTCTATTGTCTGAGGTTTATTATAATATCGGTGTTCTGCTTTACAGATTAAAGGATAAGGAGGGCGCATTTGCAGAATTTTCCCGGGCCTTTGAAAAAGGGCAAAGACTGGCTGAAGTCTATGATGCCTTTGGGATGCTATATATGGAAGAAGGAGAAATGCATAATGCAATAGATGCCTATAAAAATGCCCTATCTCTGAGAAACCTGCAGAGGTCAATGATACATCTCGCAAATATCTATCTGATGGAGGATAACCTTGAACTTGCTTTTAAATATTTTAGAGAGGCAGAAGGCTTAGGCTCTGACAACCCCTATCTCAACTATAATATGGCCATCCTTCTCCTTAAAAAAAACGAGGTCAACAGGGCGGTTGAGAGATTGAAAAAGGCAGCGGCGCTTAAGGACACGCACCCTGAGATAGCCATATTTTTTGCAAAAGCACTGTTATTAAAGGGAGAGGTAAATGAATCCATTAAATTATATAATACAACCATTGAAATATTATCAGATCAACCAGAGGCATATAGGGATCTTGGGATCATATATGAGCTGTATAAGAAGGATTCGCTCAATGCGCTGAAGTCTTATATGAAATATATTGCCCTTGGAGGAAAAGATGAGGCAGTCAGACATTGGGCAGATTTGTTAAATTCAAGGCTTGGAGGGATCAGATGAAGACAGTCTTTTTTGTCGTGCTGATAGTTTTTTTATTTCAGCCCTGTTCCCATGCCATAGAAGGTGAAGATGCAATAATCAACAGAACCATCAAGATAGAAGGCTCAGTTGAAAAACCGAGGACTATTTTTATAGTCCCCAAGGCAATACTGTGGAAAGAAGATATATCCAGTATGAGTTTTATAGATGAGCTGCTCAAACCAGTTTATCCTGAGCATTTAATGGAGGATGAAGGACCTCAGAAACGTTAACACGAAGGTGAAGGAGATATAGAAAATGGAGACATTAGCATCATTCTTTAGAGATGGCGGTATATTTATGTACTTTATTCTCGCCACATCAATAGTAGGCGTGGCAATAATAATTGAAAGGGTTATAGTCCTCCTTTATAAATCAAATGTCAATGCAGATGCGCTCTGGAGGGAGCTAAGTAAATACATAGATGAAGCCAATATTGAAAAGGCAGGTTCAATCTGTAGGGCATCACATGCCCCGCTTGCCGCAGTTCTTGAAAGGGGATTATCCGTTCATGACCAGGGTGAGAGAGATATCCAGAGCGCTGTAGATGAGATATCACTTGAGGTGATACCTGATATTGAAAGGAGAATATCATATCTATCAGTGATTGCTAATGTATCCACACTGTTAGGGCTTCTGGGCACCATACAGGGGTTGATACAGGCATTTACAGCTATAGGCAGCGCAGATCCGTCACAGAAGGCTATTGTCCTGACCAAAGGCATATCCATAGCCCTTTACACAACTGCCTTTGGTCTTATCGTTGCCATACCCATGCTTGTCATGTATACGATTCTCCTCTCCAAGGCGCATAGACTTGTTGATGAAATAGATGAATTCTCAGTCAAGCTTATCAATATGCTTGTCCGCAACAAATCTGACAGGAGGACAGATGGCGCGTAGACCCACCAGAAAGCGCCATTCCGCAGGTATGGAGGACCTTAATCTTACGCCTGTGATGAATGTTTTTATAATACTTATCCCTTTCCTCCTCCTTACAACGGTTTTTGTAAAGACAGCTATTATTAATGTCTATCTCCCAGGTAATACACCTGAGAGAGAACAGACAGATAGAGCCAATTCTGAGCGAATACTCACGTTGCATATGACAAGGGATGGTTTTTCCTTCAGTGGCCTCGGTAAAGAAATCCCTCCGGTAAAGAAAGATAATAGTGGCAGCTATGATTTTGGGCTTCTTAACTCGCGTGTAGCTGCGCTGAAAGAAAGATATCCTAAACATGAAGAGGCGATTATCCTCTTTGCCCCGGATACGCCATATGAACTTGTGATAAAGGCTATGGATGCAACCAGGGAGGTTGCAACATCCAAACAAGGAAAAATAACAAGAAAGACGCTCTTTCCTGTAATCTCTGTTGGAGAGCATACGAAGTTATAACCGTGTATTGTTATGCCAATAAGCCCTTCAAAAAAGCATAGATTCAAAAGGAGTCCAACAGTTGCCTATCTGAGCATAACCTCGCTGATGGATATGTTTACCATCATCCTGCTCTTTCTCCTTCATGGATTTTCGCAGGACGAAGGCGCTTTCGCTATTTCACAAAAACTGACCCTGCCTGTCTCCACATCAATTGAGGCTGTGAGGCCAAAACTTACTATTCAGATAACTGAAAAAGAGCTGATAATAGAAGGCAAAAAAGTCTCAGATATTGACGCTATAGCAAATGAAGAAGATATGCTCATATCTCCGCTGTATGAAAATTTGACGGAATATGCAAAAAGGACTGTATTCATAGCAAGTGTAAATCCTGAAACCGAATTAAATAGAGAGGTCATAATCCAGGGAGATAAGGGCATCCCATTTCGTCTCCTGGAAAGGGTCATGTTTACATGCGGCCTTGTTGGCTATAACAACATCTCCCTTGCAGTATTATCCCGTGAAGGATAGAAGAAAAAAAGGCATCTCCATCACTGTCCAAAGGCCAGGCAGGGCTATAAAGACACTCCTTGCAGGCAAGGGTGTAACAATCGGCAGCAACTTGAGATGTGATATTGCGGTGGAGGACTCAAAGCTGCCAGAATGTTACAACCTTATTCAGAAAAGGGGCGAAAACTACATTCTGAGGCTCATTAAGGGAACTGAGGGCATCCTATATAAAGGGAATCATTCCATCTCAATTGAAACCCTCATAAACATGGGACTTCTGAAAGAGGAAAAAGGGTTCTATGCTTTAGAGCTTGATGTCGGGTCTTCTGGCGAGTTTAGATTCCACAATGCTATTGTAAAATTTGATTATAAAGAGTGGACAGAATCATGCCTTCCTCTGGAATGGCCATTAATGTTAAAAAGAGACTCTCAGTTCTCAATTATCCTCCTCCTCTCCCTGTTTATACATATTGCATTTGTCTACTATCTAAATACCATAGAAATAAAGAAGCTCTCATCCCTTGATACGCTGAAGAGTATGTCGCCAAGATTTGCAAGACTTATTCTTAACCCTTCCAAGACAAGACCAAAGAATGTCAGCAGGGAGGTAAAAAAAGAGGAAATAAAGACAAAGAAAGAAGAAACGGGAGAAAGGAAACAGGAGACTGTAAACGAAGCAAAAAAAATAGAAACAGCTTCAGAAGAAACAAAGAAGCTCATAAGAGAAAAGGTAAAGGGTGCCGGTATACTGGGCGTTATAACCGCAACAGGAGGTATAATGGCAGAACTTGAGAAAGGCGACGTCTGGAAGGATATGGATGCAATTATAGCGCAGAACATAAAGGTTGGCGCAGAGGATGATGCCGGCAATACAGGAATAACCAGTACGGCTTACCTGTCAGATGAGCTTCGAAAGACAGTCAAAGACGTTCGGACAGCCGAAGAGATTATAAAAGAAAAAAAGAAAAAGGTATCTTTTGGAAGAGAAGATACTGAGACAAGGAAAGCTGTGCAGAGGAGAGAAGAGGATGTCTACAGGGTAGTAAGGTCGTATTCCGGGGGACTAAAATATATCTATAATAATGCATTACTAAAGAACCCCCGTTTAAAAGGGACTGTAACTGTTAAAATCACAATAACCGCAGACGGGACCGTTTCAAATGCAGAGATATTAAATTCAACCTTGAAAGACAATGACCTCAAAGATGCCATACTTAAGAGGATTTACAGGTGGAGATTTGATGAATTGAAGAACGCTGAAGAATATACGATAGACTATACGTTTGATTTTGCGCCGGTAGGTTGAAAAGGCATTTACCGTAAAATAGCGATTGAAAACTTCGCTATTTTACAAACTGGCGATTTGCCTGCCATACTTTGTTGTCGGCACGCTCAGCGTGTCTTGACCAAGCTTAGCTTGTTGTCGGCGCATTTTTGCTCTTCACCGTATCCTCCCCCTGTCCCCCTGTGGGGACAGATTTCAAATCTGTCCCCAGAAAAGGGGGATAAAGG
>MGQA01000069.1:0-520 GCA_001797665.1 Deltaproteobacteria bacterium GWF2_42_12
GTTGAGCGAAGAAGCCACAGCGACAACACAGCAGATGGACTTTTTACGAAGCCGTTACCCAAAGAATACCTCTGCCACCTTAAATATCTCCATATCCACAGTCTTCGTCTGCTTAACACCCTCTTCAAGCGGGATGTCTACAATCTTATTCCCCTGCAATGCCACCATTCTGCCAAACTTCCCTTCATTTATCAACTCCACTGCCCTCACGCCGTATCTGCATGCAAGGATTCTGTCATATGCTGTTGGACTGCCGCCTCTCTGAAGATGTCCGAGGACAACGTGGCGAGACTCTACGCCGGTCTTTTTCTCAACTTCTTTGGCAAGAAATTCTCCTATGCCGCCGAGCAAGACATGGCCGAAGGCATCTTTTTTAGTGTCTTTTGTTATATGCCCCTCAATTCCTTTTGGCGATGCGCCTTCCGCTACAACGATGATGCTGAATCCTCTGCCAGAATAAGACCTTTTCTTAACTATATTGCATACCTCATCAATATCAAAAGGTTTTTCAGGTATGAGA
>MGQA01000069.1:535-20715 GCA_001797665.1 Deltaproteobacteria bacterium GWF2_42_12
CCTGCGAGACCGCCGTATGTAGCTATCCAGCCTGCATGCCTTCCCATTACCTCTACTATCATTGCCCTGTGATGCGCCTCAGTTGTCGTGTGGAGCCTGTCAAGGGCCTCTGTCACAATGCTTACAGCGGTATCAAACCCGAAAGTAAAATCCGTGCCTGAGAGGTCATTGTCAATGGTCTTTGGAATGCCTATAGTCTTTATCCCCTGTTTAAATAATTTTGCGGCAACGCCAAGCGTATCATCGCCGCCAACGGCTATAAGCGCATCCAGTCCAAGCTTCTTTATATTATTTACAACCTTCTCTGCTGTTTCAGGAGATTTGAATGGATTGGTCCGTGATGTGCCGAGAATTGTTCCTCCGCGAGGAAGCAAACCAGATGCTGACTGCGCATCAAGCGGAATTGTATTTAGTTCAACCAATCCCTTCCAGCCATCTCTAATGCCGATTACAGTGTAATCATATTGCGCAGCCTTTTTTACTACAGCTCGAATAACTGCATTGAGACCCGGACAATCACCGCCGCCTGTAAGAATACCTATTTTCATCTGCAACACCTCCTTCTATACATGATTATGCAGATTACATAGATTCAGAATAACGAGAGGAGTTTTAATCTGTGTAATCATTTTTAAATATCTGCGCAATCGTAGCTATCCAAAACCTAACTCTCCCAACAACTCATCAGTCTTATTTGTAATTGGCAGATACACCTTGAATGTGCTTCCCTTACCAACCTCGCTCCTCACCTCTATCCTTCCTTCATGCGCGTCAACAATCTCTTTGCAGATGGAAAGCCCCAGTCCAACCCCGCCTTCTCCTCCGACTGAGGCGGATGTCCTTGCCTTATCAATCCTGTAAAAACGGTCAAAGATATATGGAATATCTTCCTTTGCAATGCCTATTCCTGTATCCAGCACAGTAATTATAGCCCAACCATCTTCATGTTCCAGTGAAATCTCAATTCTACCGCCTTTTACTGTATATTTTATTGAATTGTCTATCAGATTAAATATGAGCTGTCCGATTCTTAACATGTCTCCAAAGATAATAACCTTTTCATTTTTAATTATTTTCATATCAACACCTTTGTATCTTGCCAAGGGCATTGTCTGATTAAACCTCTCCTCTATAATTTCATCCAATTTTACCTTATCTTTCGCCAGCTTAATTCTGCTGTCAATCCTTGCAAGATCAAGGAGGCTCTTTACAATCGCATTCATCTTATCTATTTCTTCAAGGCTGCTCTGGAGTATATTCCTCAACCCCTCAACGGTCTTTTCTGTTTTAAGGGCAATCTCCATCTCTCCTTTCAAAACAGTTAAGGGTGTTTTTAATTCATGTGAAGCATCTGCTGTAAACTGTTTCATCTGTTTAAAAGAGAGCTCAAGCCTTGCAATCATATCATTAAAGGTCTCCGCCAGTCTGCCAATTTCATCTTTTGGGCCAGCAACCTTAAGCCTCTCGTTCAGACTTCCTGCCTCTATCTTTTTAGCTGTCCTCGTAATTTCATCAACTGGGCGTAATGCCTTTTTTGCAAGAAACCAGCCAATACCACTTGCCAATGTCACAGCCAGGGGAATTCCTAATATCAATATATAAAACAACGCATTTATTACAGCAGCAGATTCCTGCATTGGCGCGCCAACTTGAAGAATTCCAATCAACTGCCCCTTCTCCATTAGCGGATAGGTAATGACCCTTGCGGGATATCGGCCTATCTCAGCTACTGTTTCATAGCTCAAAGTGCCGGTTGCTGCATGGTGGAATGTTGCGCTGGATAATGGTATATGGTTTTGTCCGAGGGTAGAGGACGTGAATGTAATTCTACCGTATTTATCCATTACCTGAATAAAATTGCCGGCTGTTCTAATTCCAAAAAAATGTTCAAGCATACTATCAAAGTCTTTAGGCAGTTGTGCGGTACCAGGTTTAAATACCGCCTTGGAAACTATTTCAGCGAGAGATGTCAACCTCTTATCAATAGAAGAAGTAATGTTCTTTAAAAGCGCAACATAAACAATAGAGCCAAATATAATGAGACTGGCAGCAAGAAGGGTTATATACCAAATGGTTAGTTTAGCTCGGATAGGGAGGGGCATGGACATGAATAGAATACAGGAGTCAGAAGTCAGAAGCCAGAAGAAAAAATAAAAGATTCAAATTCTGTCTCCTGACTTCTGCATTCTGAATTCTGTCTTTTTAAAATTTTATCAAAGAAAATGTGGGGTAACCTTTAAGTTTCTCTCTGCCATTAAGCGCCTCAAGCTCTGATAGAAACGCACATTCTATAATGTGACCACCCATCTTTTCTATAAGGTGGATAACAGCCGAAACTGTCCCACCTGTTGCGAGCACATCATCGGCGATAAGCACTTTTTGTCCTGGGTTTATTGCGTCCTGATGCACCTCGAGGCTATCTTCACCGTATTCTAATTTATACGATGCCTTATGTGTTTTATGCGGTAGTTTTCCAGGTTTTCTGACCAGTATCACACCAGCACCAAGCTTGTATGCAAGGGCAGCGCCCACAATAAACCCCCTTGCCTCAATTCCTACCACTACATCAATGTGTTTCCCTATATACCGGTGGGCCATAAGGTCAACAGTTTTTTGAAATGATGCAGGGTCCTTTAAGAGGGTTGTTATATCCTTAAAGAGTATTCCCTTCTTGGGAAAGTCAGGAACATCTCTTATGATTTTTTTGAGCGACTCTGTCATAGAACCTCCGAATGATATGTCTTTATCTTGAAGAACTTATATGGTATGAATTTTTAAACACCCCGAACTACAAGATATTAAGAACAATAATATTGGAGCTATATTATTACACTCAAATTTTATTTGTTTCAAGGAAAAAGTGAATCGAGAAAATAGGCGCATTAAAATATTAAGATATGTATTATTTCTCAAAAAGCTGTTTGTACGCTCCATACCCTTCCTTATCGAGATTCTCTTTTGGAATAAAGCGAAGGGCAGCGGAGTTTATGCAGTAGCGGAGTCCTGTGGGCTGCGGGCCGTCAGAAAAGACATGGCCAAGATGAGAATCGCCGTTTTTACTCCTGACCTCTGTTCGTGTCATGAATAGGCCTCTGTCTTCTTTTTCAATAATATTTTCAGTCTCAAGGGGTTTTGTAAAGCTCGGCCAGCCAGTGCCTGAATCATACTTATCAAGAGAACTGAACAATGGCTCTCCAGAAATAATATCAACATAGACACCTTCTTTTTTGTTATTCCAATATTCATTGTCAAATGGTCTTTCTGTACCATTTTCATGGGTAACCTTATACTGTAATGGTGTAAGTTTTTTCTTTAGCTCTTCCCTTGATGGTTTGATATATTTCTTTGGTTCCGGATTCTTCATTTCTTTTTTGTCACTCCATTTCTTTTTAAGATACTGGTCCCTTCCCGAGTTATATCGGTAAAATTTGTAGCGTATGGGATTTTTCTCGTAGTATTTCTGGTGATAGTCCTCTGCCTTGTAAAATGTTGCGGCTGGCTTGATTTCTGTAACAATAGTTTTATCAAATCTCCCTGACCTTTCAAGTTTCGCCTTTGATTCCTCAGCAAGACGCCTCTGCTCCTCATTATGGTAAAAGATAGCTGTCCGGTATTGATTTCCTACATCAACAAACTGCTGAGCAGGCGTGGTTGGATCAATATTTCTCCAAAAAGCATCCAGTAGTTCCGAGTAGGTTACTTGAGCGGAATCGTATAGTATCTCAATAGCTTCTGCATGACCTGTAATACCTGAGGACACCTCTTCATAGGTAGGGTTTTTCTTATGTCCGCCAGTATAACCTACAGTAACGGATATCACACCCTTTAATGATGCAAACGGCGGTTCCATGCACCAGAAACAACCGCCTGCAAAGGTTGCCTTTTCCAATTTTTGAGGAGGAGCGTCAAAATTCTTTTTGATGTTTTCAGCATGTGACATGTTCATCTGCCCCACAAGTATAGTCATGATAAGGAAAAGTAATAATCTCTTTCTCATGATGAAATTATAGCGCACATTGCCTTCCTATGCAAGGATAATGATTATCATTTTCACCATGTTCTACCAGAACGCCCACCTAAAGGGTGGGGTGCATGCGAGGCACTCCTGGTTTGCTCAGCTATTGAGTATCGATTGCCTTGTGCTTTATGACAAATCCCTATCTCATCAACCTCTTCAATATTTCTTCTGAAATATTCTTTTCGCCTCCTGGGTACATGCAAGGGCTATAAATATATTGCCGATTACAAAGGATGACCAGAAATCTCCGTTAATAAATAACAATGCAATCAATGCAATTAGCAGCCATCGTGACTTACTGATTTTTGTTTTGTACAGGGTGTAAGCGATTGCCAGTGCAAAAAATCAGTGCTGTTATTATCCATACCATATGAATATTGAAATTGTACTGCCACAAAGCTATACCCAACAAGGTAAAACCAAAATTAATTGGATAGAAACTTTGCCAATAGCTATCCATATGGCTAATCAAAAATAGAGATGTCCCATAGACAAAACTGATGATAGACGAGGCACCAAAGAATAAACCAAAGAATGCACCAGAGCCTAACAGTATTCCTGCAAAGTAAGTGGATAGATCAAATAACGCAAGGAGATAACCGCAAAATAATGCCATGCCGGAGACGATTAATCCTGTTAATATCATTCTATTGATTTTGTTCATTGTGGTAAATTAAATCCAACGGGGTCCAGCCGTATTCAAAGTAGCACAAAGAATGGTCCCTCCAATACCAGGGGTCATACAGGGGTGGGGCCTTTTCAGAAGAGCCTGAGTATGTCTCGCGCAAACATTTTCTTACACAGTTTGTATTTGTATGATTTCCTGAGTTTTCACATAAAGCCCGTGCCAAACTACCAGGTGGATAGTGATTACACTTGTTACTTTCAACAGAGAGGTCTTGAGGTATCATTCGCTGACTTCCAGAACTCAATAGGGGGTTCATACTGACTGCAAAAATGAATATTCCCATAAGCCAAAATCCTTTGTGGGCTCCTCTTCCCTTTAGGGACAAACCTTGATAGCCTGTTGAAAAAATACGCTTCAGCAAAGCAACCTCTATCCTCGTACAGTATTTTCTTGATGTCCTTATATGACTTCATTATGAAACGCTCATGCCGACCTATCGGCATAAAGGCGGATGAAAATCATATAGCCCTTCTTCGAAGGTCGCCCCACCTTTTTCATTTCCTCCCCATGGAGGGGAAGAAGCTAAGGAAATGGATTTTCAGGTGGAAAAGGTATAGATAAAGAGGGAAATCAAATAGATGTGCTCAAATATAACAAAACAATATTGTCTTTTTTAAAAAGTCCACCCTTTATAGTTTTAGTGGGAAAATAGCAGCCTTCAACGCTTAATCTCCATCGACTGCAGCTCTATATATCTGTTGCTACAAGTTTCTGCTTTATAAGAAGCTTTCTAATCTTCTTCATTGCCTTTGCTTCTATCTGTCTTATCCGCTCCCGCGTTACCCCAAATTTTCTGCCTATTGATTCTAAACTGTGGGGTTCGCCGGTATTAAGCCCAAACCGCATCTTTAATATCGCCTGTTCTTTCTTATCTAACATTCCGAGAAGACCGGAAATTTGATGAATACGATCCTCTTCTTCGAGCATCTCAAGTGGAAGCTGAAACTTATCGTCTTCAATGAAATCTGATAAGGATTGGTCAGAGTCGTCTCCAAAGTTAGCCTCAAGGGAGACAATCTTTCTTGTCATCATGGAAAGTTTTTTTACATATCTCCCAGAAACCCCCATGCTTGCTGAAATATCAGCTACTAAAGGCTCTCTATGCAGTTGATTGGTTAGCTCCCTTGTTATACGCATCATTCTGGAGATGTCTGCTGTTATATGGATGGGGAACCTTACTACCTTGGATTGGTTTATGATGCCTCGTTCAATTGCCTGTTTAATCCAGTATGTTGCATACGTTGAAAATTTACATCCCTTGCTTGGCTTAAATTTTTCTACAGCCCTTATTAGACCAATATTCCCTTCTTCGATAAGGTCTTGGAGGGGCATCCCCCTGTTTATATATTTTTTTGCTATCTTAATAACTAATCGTAAATTTCCTTCTATCATCCTCCTTTTAGCTTCTTTATTGCCATCGGCTATCTTCTTAGCCAGCAGTATCTCTTCCTCTCGTAAAAGGAGCGGATAATTCTTAACGCTATTAAAATATCTCTTTATAACATCTACATCCTGAAAATATACCTTTTCCTTTTCGCTTCCTGCAATATAATCCCTGTGTCCCTCTCTTTTAAAAGATTTCTTCTTAACCATGGGGCCTCTTTTGGCTAAACCGAAGAAACGCATATCAGCACTTCATCTAAGTGCGTAACAGGACTTCTTGATTGCAAAGATACACAAGCGTATCAGATGATAATGATAAATATTAGTTTGGGTTTAATCAGCCTGTCGCAAAAAAATGATGATGCGGCATGCGGCATGCTATGATGGTTAAAATGAGAAATTTCTATGATATGGAAAATATACTACAAGTGGATTTACTAAGGCAAGAAAAAAAGGGGATTTCTGGGTTTTCTATCTTTCCTCACCTCAAAATGGAGATGCGGTCCAGAGGCATTACCTGAATCGCCGAGCTTTGCTATGATAGCGCCCCTTTTAACTGTATCCCCAACTTTGACGAGATTGACCTCGTTATGTGCATAAACCGTAAAGAACCCATCCTTATGTTTCAATATAATGGTATAACCATAACCCCTCAAACTGTCATTACTGAACATAACCTCGCCATCATGGGCAGCCTTCACAGGGGTTCCTGTGGCAGCAGCTATATCAATCCCATCATGCTTTTTTCCATTGCGCACGCCAAAATAGGAGATTATGGCGCCTTTTACTGGCCAGGAAAACCGCCATTTTTCCACAATTATCCTGCCCTCTGATTCTTCAGAAAAAGGTTTATGTTTAGATGTTAATGAACGCTTTTTCCCAGCGTTTTTTTTAGGTGCTATTTTTGTATCTCCACTTCCGGGCGGTCTGTATGGCTCAACCTTCAATACCCTCCATGAGCCGGGTATAAACAGCATCTGCCCCTCCTGTATCTGCGTCATATCAGTGATATCATTAAATTCTGCTACATCCTGAATATCAACTTCATATGCCTTTGCTATTCTCCAGAGGGTTTGCCCCTCTTCAACTTTATGGTAAACTCCGTGGCTTATGGCGCAGCCATACAGTGCAGTAAATAGTAAGCAGTAGGCAGTAAGCAGCAAAGAGGTTTGCGATTTTCGATTTACGATTTTCGATTTTAAATTCGGACTTCGGAAATCGAAATTCGAAATTATCTCCTGCCCCATGACCCCCGATAGAAACACTCGGGGGCATACCTCTAACCCCGTTGTATTCATAGCAGCAATCTTACGACAATAAAACCGAGTAGCAAAAGGACTGTAAATATTACAGTCAAAATATTAAAATATTTTTCGATAAATTCCTTTATCCGTTGACCAAATCTGTGGATAAGCCACGCAACAAGAAAAAATCTTGCAGACCTGCCTGCAATGGATGCAATTGTAAAGGTAATTATATTTATCTTTGCTGCGCCTGCTGTAATCGTAATCAGTTTATAGGGGATAGGTGTAAACGCGGCAGTGAATACAATCAAGGCATTGTGATCCTCATAGGAGCGCCTTACAATCTCATATTTGTCCATGATGCCATAGAAATTTATTATAGGAAAACCAATAAAGTCCATTAATTGCCAGCCTATGAAATATCCGAATAGGCCGCCGATAATAGAGCCTGCTGAACAGATTAAGGCATATCTAAATGATTTTGCAGGTATTGATATGGCAAGGGCTATAAGAAGCACATCAGGGGGTATAGGAAAAAAAGAGGATTCTGTAAATGCGAGCACAAAGAGCGCCCATGTTCCATAGGGAGTATGCGCCCATTGTAATACCCATTCGTATAGCCTTTTTAATATGTGTTTTCGTTTGTCCATCCATATCTCCCGACGAGCTTTACAAATCTACACCCGCCCATCTCCTGCTTTATGACCCCTTTTGCTGTTTTTATCACTTTTGTCAGAACCTGCGTATAGATATCCCCTACCGGTATTACCAGCCTGCCGCCCACATTAAGCTGCTCAATGTAGCATTGAGGAATCTCTGGCGCAGCGGCTGTTACAAGGATTGCATCAAACGGCGCCTCTTCAGGCCATCCAAGGGTGCCGTCGCCTATCCTTATAACAACATTTGAGCAATTTATTGAATCAAGAACCTTTCTTGCCCTTGCTGCAAGAAGAGATATCCTCTCTATAGAACAGACCTTTTCTGCCAGCATTGAGAGAACCGCAGTCTGGTAACCTGACCCTGTCCCAATCTCAAGAACCTTTTCGCTACCCTTTAATTCAAGTATCTCTGTCATGAGGGCAACCATATATGGTTGTGATATGGTCTGTTTTTCGCCAATAGGAAGCGGAAAGTCGCTGTAGGCCTGACTCCACAGGGCCTCTTCTGGAACAAACAAATGCCTCGGGATAGTTAACATTGCCTCAATGACTCGCTTGTCCTTTATACCCCTTGGTATAAGCTGAGTCTCAACCATCCTATGGCGAACCCTCACATAATTATCTTTTTCTATGATTTTTGGTGGCGGCATAGGTTAAAGTCAGGAGTCAAGAGTCTATAGTCAGGAGCAAAAACTTTTTACTTTTGACTTCTGACTTCCGACTTTTGACTTTCTTTCACAGTTTCCAGTTATGAAGCTCCTTGAAAGAGACATAGTTAGTCATATCCAGATGAATTGGGGTAATGGATATGAAATTATTGGCAATAGCCTCAAAATCAGTATCCTTTCCGCCTTCCCACCTCAGCATATCTCCGCCTATCCAGTAGTATTTTTTTCCCCTGGGGTCAACCTTTTCAACAATAGCATCGCCGTAAATCCTTTTTCCCTGTTTTGTTGCCTTGTAGCCTTTAACATTAGCGCTGCCAGGGACATTGACATTTAATAAAGTATCTTTTGGAAGACCTTTTTTCAATATATGCCTTGCTAATCTTGCTGCAAATTTAGCGGCGATATTAAAATAAAAATTTTCGCGTGATACAAGAGATATGGCAAAAGATGGTATGCCAAGGAGTGTCCCTTCCATCGCAGCAGAGACTGTGCCTGAATATGTCACATCATCGCCAAGGTTGCCGCCCTTATTGATGCCAGATACCACAAGGTCAGGCCTTTTCTTGAGAATGCCGTTCACTGCAATGTTTATGCAGTCTGTAGGTGTTCCATCAACAGCATATGAATTTATGCCAATTTTTTCAACCCTCAATGGTCTGTGGAGTGTTAAAGAATGGCTCGCTGCGCTTCTTTCTCTGTCAGGCGCTACAACAAATACATCCCCTACCCTCTTTAATGCCCTCGCAAGCGCCTTGATACCTTCAGAATGGATGCCATCATCATTTGAAACAAGGATTATCTTCTTCAAAAGTTCACCTCGATAGATTCTTTTTTATTAACCTATCACTTTTACACGCTAAAATAAATAGGTTTGTTATTCCTTAAAATAGAGATGAAATCAGTAGGTTTTGTGTTAAGCGCAGTTAATCCTTTTGCTGTGCTGATACGCATTTAACTACTCATGCCTCCAACGATAAGCTGTCCAAGGCTTAAGCCTCCATCATTCGGCGGCAGGATGCGGTGGGTATATACATGAAAGCCATTATCATTAAGAAGAGAAACTGCCATTTCTGTCAAAACCTTATTCTGAAATACTCCACCAGACAGGCATACCGTATCTAAACCTTCTTCTTTTTTTGCAATCTTAGCTACCTGTAGTATGAGTTGACTAAGGGTCACGTGAAAATTATGTGAAATTATTTTGATGTCAATATTATTGCGCATATCTGCGATAATATTTTCTAATACAGGTGCCCAGTTAAATATATAAATATCTTTTTCTTTACTTATATCTACAGGATATGCGTTCCCACTGACTTTTTCTGCACAATTTTCCAACATCATTGCAGCTTGACCTTCATAATTTGCCTTATGACATATTCCGAGCAAAGAGGAAACAGCATCAAAAACCCTGCCTGCTGATGTGGTAAAAGGTGAATTAAAATCTTTTTTCAGCATTTGCAGAAACAGCATCAGTTCCGTTTCTGTAAAAATGTCCTTTAAATTTGCAATTTGCAATCCCTGCTTAATGCTTGCAGGGATATGTTTGCGATTTGCAATTCTTTCTGACCCCATATCCCTTTGACTCTCTAACCCCACGACTCTCTGACTCTTTAATATTTCATCTCCATAAATCTCATACAACATGGAAAGCAATACCCTTCTTGGTTCTCGCACAGCCTCTTCTCCGCCTAAAAGCCTGAATCTCCTGAATGTGCAGAATCTCCTAAAATTCTTAAAATCAGCTACTAAAAACTCCCCTCCCCATATTGTGCCATCAGGTCCGTATCCTGTTCCATCCCATGAAACACCTAAAACCCTATCGCTCAGATTATTATCCAGCATACAGCTTGCAATATGTGCATGATGATGCTGGACTGGAATATGCGCCACACCAGTTTGCGAAAGCGCCCATTTTGTAGAGATATAATCTGGATGCAAGTCAAATGCAATCTTCTGGGGTTTTACATGATAAAAATCTGTTAAATCACGAATTGCGTCTTCAAATGCCTGTCTCCCCTCTTCTGTAGATATATCCCCAAGGTGTTGGCTGACAACCGCCTTATCCTCCCAGCCAAGGGCTATAGTAACCTTTTGGTTTCCTCCAACAGCAAGGATAGGCGCGTTGAGTTTATGGGGGAGTTTAAATATATATGGCGTATAACCCCTTGAGCGCCTGAAAAAAACCGTTTTCTTGCCATATACGCATACAACTGAATCATCACACCTTCTGACAATATCTCTATCATGCAAGAGAAAACCATCAGCAATCCTTTTCAGTTTTTCTATTGCCTCTTGATTATCTTTGATAATGGGACTATCACTAAAATTTGCGCTCGTGGCAATGAGGGGCATTTTCAAATCATCTGTCAGCAAGTAATGAAGCGGAGAATATGGTAGAAATGCGCCAACTGTGTCAAACCTTGGGGAAGCAAGTTTTGATAGTCTTGACTCCCCGCGTCTCTTTAAGATAACGATGGGCCTCTCTCTGCTTAGTATCGTCTTTTCTTCATATTCATTTACCATGGCTTCGGCTTTGATAGAGGACAGCATACCATCTCTGCCTAAAGTAAATAGTACAGCAAAGGGTTTTTCATACCTTGCCTTTCTGTTCCTTAAAAGCTTGACTGCTTCATCATTTGATGCATCTGTCATTAAATGAAAACCACCGATGCCCTTAACTGCGGCAATAGAGCCTCTTTTTATCGTGTCCTCGCATATCCTTAATGCCGCCTCACCTTCTGCAGAAACTCTACCTTTCGCATCAACCCAGAAAACCTTAGGCCCGCATTCAGAACAGGCAATTGCCTCTGCATGAAAACGACGATTCAGAGGATTTGTATATTCTGCCATGCAATCAGGACACATTTTAAATAAACCCATTGCTGTGCGGGAACGATCATAAGGCAGCCCTTTTATGATGGTAAACCTCGGCCCGCAGATTGTGCAGTTGATAAATGGATATCTGTATCGCCTATTAGATGGGTCAAAGAGTTCTCTGAGGCAGTCATCGCACAAAGAGAAATCAGGTGGGAATACTGGCTCTCTTACAACAGAGTTGCTGCTTTCCTTTATTAAAAAATCAGTATCATTTGCAACGTCTATTTCATATTTCTCTATGTCTGATATATGAGCTGACGGCGGCTGATTTGCAAGTAAATAATCCACAAAATCTTTCAAATTTTTAATATTTCCTTGAATCTCAACAATTACACCTTCTGGTGTATTTTCAACAAAGCCAGTAAGCCCTCTCTCCTTTGCGCATCTATACACAAATGGACGAAAACCAACACCCTGCACAATCCCATGCAATGTAAGCCTTATTCGTGTATATTGGGAAGACGAATACATATTATAATTAATGCACATATATTAGCAAAGAACGAAAAAATTACAAATCAGATATATTTTTTCCCAAAAATAGACATTGATTTTTACGAATTTTGCAGGAACAAAATCATATTGCATACAACGACGCTGTGGATTATAATACCGCCAACCTGTTTTAATGAATATTATAATATGAACAAAAAGATTACCACTCAGGACGGGGCAACTCTGGAAATAAAAAAGATAGCTGTTTTTCACACAAATTTAAGTCTGAAGGTTGCAGAGGAACTGAATAGAAGGAACATCTATTACAGAGTTGAAGAAATAGACAATTACACCACCGCGCTTTATGTGCTCATTGAATCTGCAAACGAAGCTGAAGAAATTATTAATGATATAAAAAAGAAGTTTAGAAGGATAAGATTTTAAGACAAAAAATAAATCAGACGTCCACTTTATTTGGAAGGAAATCTCCGTTTTCCTCTTGAAATTACTTATCATGGATGTCCGGCGGGGGTCATTGGGGTCAAACCTAAAATATACATTTTATTCCTCTACTGATTCCTTTATTAGAATAATCTCGTTGTTCACTTTTTGGTCTTTATCACTTCTTCTCTCTATGTCTCTGATCGCATTGGTTATTGCCTGAAGTGTTACTCCAAATTCCCTTCCAACCTCTATATTCTTCCTTCCACTTAACATCTTACAGAGATACATCGCTATCTTCCTTTGCCTCTCTGTTGTCTTCTTTCTCTTAAGTAAATCACCTTCTTTTACTCCATAATACTCAGCTACCGCTTTTACAATGTCTTCTATATTATGCTTAGTCTCAAACTTTTTTATCTCTGGTATCTCCGCCTTATCAGGAATACCCTTTAAATGCTTGACGACTCTATCCCTAAATGTCTCATCTCCTAATATGCTGCCCACTGCACCCTTTAAAGGCGACTCTCCAGTGATGCTTGCATTCACGAATTCCTGATATTTCTTGACCGCTATTGCTCGTTTCCTTGAAAACGAATAAAGCGTGCCATCTGTATTCGTTAATCCGTGCTCACTGTCCCTTTGAAGATACTCTCTATAACTGCTCCATTCGTAATCTTCTGGCATCCTCACCGCACCTGCCCTTACTGGATTTAAATGAATGTACCGCCCCAACTCCAGAAGATAGCTCTCTTTATCTACAATAAAGGCTTTGTAACGCCCCTGAAATAAATGCCCAAACCTCTTATGCCTTCTATTCACATACACGGTATAACTGGTATTGATATTCTGCATTATTTGTTTTATGTTGGCATATGGTGTCTCTATCAGGAGGTGATAGTGGTTGTTCATCAATACATGGGCGTGCAGAAGATAACCATAAATCTCTTTTGTCCTTTTCAGTATCTTCTTGAATTCTTCCCTGTCTTTATCATCCCAATATATCTTTTCTCTCTGGTTGCCTCTTGAGGTGACATGGTAAAATGCACCCTCATATTCTATCCTTAACTGCCGTGCCATAAACAAAACATACCAGCATCACTGTTCCTTGTAAAGTGTATTTTTTAGGTTTGACCCCTTCCTCTCTTCTTTAGACTCTCTTTTTCCCGCTGGGGTTAAAACCCTAACCTAAACATTACATTAGCCCCTGTCTCTATAGTGCGGTTTTCAGGCTCACGTTTCTCGCCAACTTAAATTCCTTTATAATAAGAAACATCTGTAGAATCTGATTCTGCAATATTCCAGTATCTTACAAAAGGCTCTACCGCAAGTGATAAGAATTGATTGACTTGCTTCTGCATTTGTACAGAGCCTCTTAAGCCATAGCCGTTTTTTTGGTTGATATTGACTTCATCAATAACAGAGCCGTAACCGCTATAATCCATGACTGTATATTGAATCTTGCCGTTTAAGAATATATCATACTCTGCTGTTGCTGTGTAAGACCACCTTCTGTTTAAATTTTTGCTGAAATTTATACCTATCGGGATATAATGATAATCATAGGTTTTGAAATAACCCACGTCTACTGAGGCGAACTTTTCATCGAATTCACTCTCAAGTTGTCTATATCCGACCCCTATATACGATGTGATAAACGATACCTCAGAAACCGGCAAATGATAGCCGAACAAAACCCTCCCCTCAAATAAGATGCTATCTGTATTATTCAATTTTTCACTGCCGGTTGATGAATAATCTAATCCCCCAACATCGAGTAACCCCTCTACCTTAAACATAAAGTTGCTATAGATGAATCTATACGAACCGATTATCCCATACATCATCCCATGCTCTTTTATCTCATCAGATGCATTATAGTTGAGGTATAAGCTATTAATTCCTATAAAAACATCCTTATATGTAATATGTAATCTCGATGCGGTACTCTCAGTAGAAGTTGTGTCTTGAGGAGGCGCAGACTGTTGAGTAGAATCATCTTAAGGAGGCGGCTGATCGGTTTCAGTCTCTGTATACCCTGCGTCAGTGAAGAAAAGAAAGAGAAGGAATGATGAAACGAGAAACAATCTGTGATTGCTCATGATTGCACCTCCCTCTGGAATGGAGGGATTTATTAAATTTTTGCTCATAGTAATACTTGTCTTTAAATCTGTCAATAAAAATATAGGAACTGTCAATCAAACTTTTTCAAACTTTTTCCTTGCATTGCAAAAATATTTATGCTAATTTTTTATTATCTTTTTCCAGTGGTTTGTTTAAAGAAAAAGTGGGCTTATGCCCGCTTTTTTGTTTAAGGGGTTTGAAACGGAGATATTTATGATTACACAGATTACAAAATGGATTACACAGATTCGGATAAAGTAAACGCTTTAATCAGTGTCCTCGCTTTTCAAAAATCTGTGTAACCACGCTTAGCGGGGTGTAATCAGTATTTATTGGAGGGTTTTTGAAGGGAGAGGACATCGTAGCCCAAGTAAAAGAACTATCTGAACCGATACTGACACAAAAGGGCATGGAGCTTGTTGATGTTGAATATAAGATGGAACAGGGAAGCTGGGTCCTGCGGCTCTATATAGATAAACCCGGAGGGGTGACAGTTGATGACTGCAGCGATGTAAGCACAGAACTTGGAATGCTATTAGATGTAAAGGACATTATTACGCATGCTTATAATCTTGAGGTGTCGTCTCCTGGTCTTGACAGGCCATTGACAAAAGAAAAGGATTTTTTAAAATACACTGGTAAAAAGGTGAGAATAAAAACAAAACAACCAATCTCTGGCAGAAGGAATTTTTCAGCAATCCTGGATGGTTTCAGCGAAGGCAAAATCTTTTTGTTTGACAGCGAAGGAAAAAAATGGGAGATACCATTCGATTCAGTTGAAAAGGCAAGACTTGAATATGAATTATAGGTTTTTGTTGGAGGAGTATAATGGGACTTAATCTGAGAAATGTAATAGAACAAGTGGGAAAAGACAAGGGTCTTGATAAAGCGATACTTATTGATACACTTGAGACCGCAATGGTCAAGGCTGCTGAAAAAAAACACGGCCCTAATAAACTTATAGAAGCGCATTATAATGACGAGCTGGGAGAGATAGAACTGTTTCAGTTTAAAACTGTTGTGGAAAATGTTGCAAATCCAGATAAAGAAATATCGGTTGCTGAAGCTCATGAACTTGACCCAGAGGCGGTCCTCGGTGACAGCCTTGGAATCAAACTTGATACGAGTGAGTTCGGCAGGATTGCCGCTCAGACTGCAAAGCAGATCATTATCCAGAAGATGCGAGAGGCTGAAAGAGATGTTGTTTATAGTGAATATGTAAATAAGCGTGGAGAGATTGTAACAGGGATAGTGCATACCTTTGAGCGAGGCGATATTATGGTTGACCTTGGAAGGACAGAGGCAGTGCTTCCAAAAGAGGAACAGGTAAGAAGAGAAAGTTACCGCCAGGGTGATAGAATCAGGGCTCTCATATTGGATGTCAAAAATGTGCAGAAAGGTCCGCAGATTATCCTTTCAAGAACACATCCCAATTTCATATCAAAACTGTTTGAGACAGAGGTGCCGGAGATATACGAGGGTATTATTAATATAAAGGGCGTAGCGAGAGAGCCTGGTGACAGGACAAAGATAGCAGTGTATTCAAATGACCAGGCTGTTGATCCAGTGGGCGCATGCGTTGGAGTGAAAGGGTCGCGTGTACAGGCGGTTGTGCAGGAGCTGAGGGGTGAAAAGATAGATATAGTCCCCTGGTCTGATGAACCTGCGAAATTTATCTGCAATGCATTGCTTCCTGCTCAGATTGCAAGGGTCATCATAGACGAAACAGAGCACTCAATGGAGGTCATCGTCCCTGATGACCAGCTTTCACTGGCCATAGGTAAAAAGGGCCAAAATGTTCGGCTTGCTGCCAAACTCACTGGCTGGAAGATAGATATTAATACAGAAACAGAGGCCAAGAAAATGGCGCTCGAACAGGCAGCTATAGAAACTACTGAAAAGCCAGCAGAGGCAGAGGTCTCTGAACAGGAAACCCCTGCTACTTCAGATGTATCAGAAGAGAGAGATATATCTTCTCTTCCTGGGGTTGGCCCTAAGACACTCGAGGCGCTTAAAAATGCCGGGCTTAATACTGCGGAGGATATACTAAACGCAGGTGTAGAAAGTCTTTCAGCGATTAGCGGTATTGGCGCGAAAAAGGCTGAAAAGCTTTTAGAGGCCGCAAGACAATTAGCAGAAGGCCACTGACACCATACATATATGGAGTAAACCCTCACGAGCCCGCCTTAGCCCGCCCAAGGCGGGGGCTCATCCGCCTTTGGCGGAGGGCATGAAAATTGAATTTTTGTAGCGTTTGGGTTTATCCCCAACAAAAACCGTTGCCCATAAAGGGCAACGCTACGATAATGTGAATATGAAGTATTTTCGAGGTAAATGAGATAATGTTGGATAAAAATAAAGAACAAAAAAAATCCGATAAAAAATTGGATGAAAAAAGGGTAAAACCCACTGTTATAAGGCGAAGGGCTGCCCAACCTGTAGAGGCAGAAAAGGAGGAGTCTGTCAAAAAACTGGAACAGATAGCGGAGCCTATAAAGAAGGCTGAAGTTAAGCCAGTAAAAGAGCAAGTAAAGCCCGAAGTTGCTCCAGGAAAGAAGCCTACTATATCTGTAAAAAGCAAGGAAGAAATAATACCTCCAGCGCCTTCGGCAAAGGAGGAAAAAGCTGCTTCTGCTCAGATAGAAATAACCACTTCTCCAGTTAAGATAAAACCAGCCGCTGTTACCGCAGCAACTATACCTCCGGTAGAGATACCCAAAGAAAAGCATGTTAAAAGGGAGGTAAAGATTGTTGCCACTGAAAGACCGGCAAAGAAAAAACAGCACGAGAGAAAAGAATTTGCTGGAAAGTTAAGGAAGTTTGAAAAACTAGAGAAGTTTGAGAAGATTAGGCCGCCCACACAGGCACGGGAGCTTAAGAAAACTGAAATTACAGTGCCTAAGGCAACAAAGAGGATTATAAAAATAGCCGATGCCATCAGTGTAGGCGACCTCTCCCAGAGACTCAGTGTAAAGGCAGGCGATATTATTAAAAAGCTTATGAGTCTGGGTATTATGGCGACAATCAATCAATTTATAGATGTTGATGCAGCCACCCTGGTTGCCGGTGATTTTGGATATGAAGTTGAGAGCATTGCTCCACAGGAAGAAATACTACTTGAAGAAACTGCAGAAACCAAAGGTGAGTTAAAGTTAAGGCCGCCAGTTGTTACTGTTATGGGGCATGTTGACCATGGTAAGACTACCCTCTTGGATGCTATAAGAAAGACCAATGTAGCTGGGGGCGAGGCAGGAGGCATAACCCAACATATAGGCGCATATCATGTGCATCTTGACAAAGGTGATATAACTTTTCTGGATACCCCTGGCCATGAGGCATTTACTGCAATGCGCGCCAGAGGCGCAAAGGTAACCGATATTGTTGTGCTCGTGGTAGCGGCTGATGATGGCGTTATGCCACAGACCATTGAGGCAATAAACCATGCAAAGGCTGCAAAGGTTCCTATTATTGTGGCAATAAATAAGATTGACCTCCCCACTGCAGAGCCTAAGAGAATAAAACAGGCATTGACAGAATACGGTCTTGTGCCTGAAGACTGGGGCGGTGATACGATATTTGCTGAGGTGTCTGCAAAAAAAGGGCTCGGTATAAAAGAACTTCTGGAGCTTATTCTGCTCCAGGCAGAGGTATTGGAGCTAAAGGCAAATCCAGAAGGCTCAGCAAAGGGCGCTATTATTGAGGCAAAACTTGATAAGGGCCGTGGTCCTGTTGCCACTGTGCTGATCCATGAAGGCACTGTAAAAACAGGCGATGCATTTGTGAGCGGAGTCCACTCAGGCAGGGTAAGGGCTATGATAAATGACTGGGGGAAGAAATTGGAAGACGCAGGTCCTTCAATGCCAATAGAGATTCTGGGCTTTTCAGGCGTTCCTGAGGTGGGCGATGTGTTTAGTATTGTCAAGGATGAAGCAACGGCAAAGCAGATTGGTGCCATACGACTTAAAAAGAAACAGGAGGCTGAGCTTAAAAAGACCGCAAAGATTAGCCTTGATGAATTATATCAAAAGATAAAGGACGGCGAGGTAAAAGAGCTTGGCATAGTTGTAAAGGGAGATGTTCAGGGCTCTGTAGAGGCTGTAAAAGAAGTGCTTGGCAAGCTTCCCACTGCCGCTATAAAAATAAATATCATCCATAGCGCCGTTGGAGGTGTTACAGAAGGCGATGTAATGCTTGCTGCTGCTTCTAATGCCATAGTAATTGGTTTTAATGTCAGGCCTGAGCACAAGGCTCAGAACCTTGCAGAAAAAGAAGGGGTGGATTTAAGGCTTTATAGCATTATTTATGAATTGGCAGATGATGTGAAAAAGGCGATGGAGGGTATGTTAGCGCCGACGCTCAAAGAGACAGTCCTTGGAAGGGCTACAGTAAGAGAAACCTTCCGCATATCCAAGGTAGGGGCTATAGCAGGATGCTATGTTACAGACGGCAAAATATTGAGAACCGCTAAAGTGAGACTTATTAGAGACAATGTCTTAGTATATGAGGGGAAGATAGGCTCTTTAAAAAGATTCAAAGATGATGTTAAGGAAGTTGCTACAGGCTATGAATGTGGAATCAGCATTGAGGGATATAGTGATATTAAAACAGGCGATGTCATAGAGGCCTATCAGATGGTAGAGTTTGCGACAAAGTTGTAAAAGACAGTTTAAACTGTTTAAGCCGTTTAAACAGTTTGAACGGCTTGAACCATCAGTCTTTATGGTAGTCGGTATCTGTCAGATAGATTTGATAATTCATAATAATCACTCGCTGAAAGGCAAGAGACAGGTTTTAAAGGCCATAATCGAAAGGGTAAAAAATCGCTTCAATGTGTCTGCTGCTGAAGTGGGCGACAATGATGTATGGCAGAGGTCACAGATAGGACTTTGCGTTGTTGGTAATGACAGCAGTCATATAAATGGGATTCTGGATAAGACGATAAATTTTATAGAATCGCTTCATCTTGCAGAAATTATTGACCATAGGATTGAGATAGTGAATTACTGAAAGGTTCAGGATAAGGTTGAGGTTAAGGAAATATAACTTTTTAATCTCAACCTCAGCCTAAACCTTAACCTTGTTTTTTATGTCCTACAATCGCCCTGAAAGAGTAGCTGAAGAGATAAGAAAAGAGATTGCCTTAATGCTATCGGAAGAGGTGCATGATCCGAGAATTGGCTTTATTACAATCACAAAGGTATCGGTTTCAAAAGACCTTCGCATAGCAAAGGTATACTTCAGTATGATAGGGAGTGAAGAGGATAAAAAGAAAACAAACGAAGGTCTTTATCATGCCCGGGGTTATCTGAGGCGGGAAATTGGCATGAGGCTCAAGCTACGATATTTCCCTGAACTTATCTTTAAATTTGACGATTCATTAGAATATGCAAGCCGTATAGAACAGATAATAAAGGAGATTAAGGATGCTTCCTGAAGCTGAACAAGCATTTAAGGATGTTATAGCAGAGATAAAAAAGGGACAGAATTTTCTTGTTGCGTCCCACGTAAATCCTGAGGGAGATGCAGTTGGCTCTACCCTCGCCCTTGCGCTTGGTTTACGAGAACTAAAAAAAGACGTGACAGCGTATTTGTACGATCCAGTTCCTGTCCTGTTTAGGTTCCTTCCATTTGCAGAGAGGGTTG
>MGQA01000069.1:20726-32974 GCA_001797665.1 Deltaproteobacteria bacterium GWF2_42_12
TGCTGTTTTAGTTGTAGATTGCGGACAGATAGATAGGCTTGGCGAAGAGTTCAATAAGGTAAAAAACATGGGCAAGCTTATCAATATCGACCATCATTCAACAAATGACTGTTTTGGCGATATAAATGTGATAAATTCAGAGGCATCTGCTGCAGGTGAAATGATTTATGACCTTTTAAAGGAAATACCTGTTCGGATAACGCGCGATATAGCAATAAACATATATGTTTCAATACTTACAGACACAGGCTCCTTCAGATATTCCAGTACTACACCGAAGGCATTTGCGGTTGCTGGAGAGATGGTTGGTCTTGGCGTAGAGCCATGGGAGATAGCTCAAAAGATATATGAAAGTCAGCCTCTCAAAAAAATCAAATTGCTCACAACAGTATTAAATACATTGGAAGTAAGCAACGATGGAAAAATAGCAACCCTTGTTGTCACGCTTGATATGATTAATAAGGCAAATGCGAGCAAAGAGCTTGCAGATGGTTTTGTAAACTATGCCCGGACAATTGAAGGAGTTGAGGTTGGTATACTTCTGAGAGAGGCAAAGATAGGAGAATATAAAATAAGCTTCAGGTCCAAGGGCAGAGTAGATGTCTCACAGGTTTCACAGGAATTTGGGGGCGGCGGCCATAGAAATGCAGCCGGGTGCAATATAAAAGGCACGCTCGAATCAGTAAAAGAAAAGGTTGTAAGCGCAACTGAAAAGAAAATCTACGAGATGGTTGCAATATGACAGGCGTATTAGTTATAGATAAACCAGCCGGTTTCACATCCCATGATATTGTGACTATCGTCAAGAGGAAGTTAGGCGCAAGGAAGGTAGGACACACTGGCACACTTGACCCCATTGCAACCGGGGTGTTGCCTCTTTGCATAAATGACGCTACCAGGCTTACAAGATTTATAGAGGATGGAAGAAAAGAATATCTTGCAACAATAAAATTGGGCGAGGAAACTGATACCTATGATACTGAAGGCAAGATTATAGCAAAGGGCAATACATCCCTGTTAACCCATAACGATATAATCTCCGCTGTTAATAATTTCAGAGGCAAAATAGAACAGATTCCTCCCATATTCTCTGCAATTAAGAGGAATGGAGTCCCTCTTTACAAACTTGCAAGGCAAGGAATTGAAGTAGAAAGAAGACCAAGAATAGTAGAGATTTATGATATAGAGATTAAGAATATTGCCATCCCCTTTGTTGATTTGCGGGTGGAATGTTCAAGAGGGACTTATATAAGGAGCCTTGCCTTTGATATTGGAAGAAGGCTTGGCTGTGGCGCGCACCTTTTCAGCTTAAGAAGGACAAAGAACGGGCCATTTGCATTAGAGCGCAGTATTTCTATGGAACAACTCAATTGTTTGAAAGATTCCATAGAAAAGAATATAATCCCTATCGGAAGACTTTTTACAAATATCCCTGGCATTGAGGTAGATGTAATTACTGCGGAAAGGATATTGAATGGCATATCTCCAAAATTTTATCCTCACTCTGCCACCGAGCGTTTTATTGCTTCCATTAATGAAAGTGAGATGGTAAGATTTACAACAAATGGTAGAATGATTGCCCTTGCCACATACAGGGGTGAAGATAGTTTTAAATTAGAAAGGGTATTTAAAAGACAGTAAGCAGTATGCAGGAGGCAGAAAACAGCTGGTAAACCCCGTTAGAAGCCCGCATACGGATAGTAATGAAAAACCAAATAGTGAAAGACCTTCAAACAGGAAGGCTTCTAACGGGGTAAAAAACGTTTTTACTGCTTACTCCTTACTGCTTACTACCTACTATTATTCTAGAAAGGAGGAGGAAATATGTTTACACAACAGAGGAAGCGTGAAATTATAAGTACCTTCAAGAGGAAGGCGTCTGACACAGGTTCACCTGAAGTGCAGATTGCCTTATTAAGTGAACGGGTAAGCTATCTCACTGAGCACTTTAAGGCCCATGTGGATGACCATCATTCAAGAAGAGGCCTCTTGAAGATAGTTGGACAGAGGAGAAGACTCCTCGAGTATCTCAAGAAAACAGACATCACCAGATATAAGGCTATTGTTGATAAACTGGGCTTGAGGAAGTGAAAAAATTAGAGAATGAGAGAATTGGAGAATTAGACTTTTCTAATTCACTAATCTCCAATCAACTAATTCGCTAATCTTTACCCAAGGAGAAACTAATTAAATGACAAAACGATACGAAATAGATTATGGCGGAAGGCCGCTGGCGATTGAAATTGGGAAAATGGCCAACCAGGCAAATGGGAATGCTGTAGTAAAATACGGCGATACAATGGTTCTTGTCACTGCCTGTGCTGCAAAAGATGCCGGTGAGAACAAAGACTTTCTCCCGCTTACAGTAAATTATCTTGAAATGACATACGCAGCAGGCAAGATTCCAGGCGGTTTTTTCAAGAGAGAGGGAAGGCCGAGCGAAAAAGAGGTTCTGTGTTCCAGGCTAATAGATAGGCCACTTCGACCCCTCTTTCCAGAGGGTTATTTTAATGAAACCCAGGTTGTCGCGACTGTTCTATCCCTTGATCCTGAAAACGACCCTGAAATAGCAGCAATGATAGGCGCATCAGCTGCGCTTTGCGTTTCTGATATTCCGTACAATATGCCTATAGCAGGCGTAAGGGTTGGCAGAATAGACGGAAGGTTTATTTGCAACCCTACCTATAAAGAGCAGAAAGAGAGTGATATTGATTTAGTAGTTGCTGGAAGCGAAGATGCAATAATTATGGTAGAAGGCGGGGCAAAGATGGTCAGTGAAGAAGAACTTCTTGATGCAATGATGTTTGCCCACAACTCCCTGCAGGATGTTATAAGGCTCCAGAAAAAAATTATGGAAGAGATAGGAAAACCCAAGATGGAGGTTTTACCTGTCAGCGTGGATGCGGAATTATCCGCTAAAATAAAGGATTTTGCAGAGGGTAAAATAAAAGAGGCATTGAATATACCTGCAAAGCAAGAGAGATATCAAAGATTAGCTGACATATCTAAGCAATTGTTAGAGACCTTGAAACCTCGATACGAAGGCAGAGAAAGTGAAATAGTAAAGATATTTGAAGAACTTAAATATAGGATACTAAGGGAGTCTGTTCTCCATACCAATATAAGAATTGATGGTAGAGGATTAAAAGATATACGACCTATAACATGCGAAGTTGGAGTACTTCCAAGAACTCATGGCTCAGCCTTATTTACCAGAGGTGAGACCCAGGCAATGGTTGTTACAACTTTGGGAACCTCTGAAGATGAACAAAAGATAGATGCGCTGTCAGGATGGGAATACAAAACATTCATGCTCCATTATAACTTCCCTCCCTTCTCGGTTGGAGAAGTGAGGATGTTGAGAGGACCTGGAAGACGGGAAATAGGCCACGGAGCGCTCGCTGAAAGGGCTGTAGCAAAAATCCTTTCTGACACATCTGAATTCCCTTATACAATCCGTGTTGTATCTGACATACTGGAGAGCAATGGTTCATCATCAATGGCAACAGTATGCGGCGCATCGCTATCTCTGATGGACGCGGGTGTTCCTGTGAAGTCTGCTGTAGCAGGCATTGCAATGGGACTTATAAAGGAAGACAAAAAGGTAGCTGTGCTTTCTGATATCCTTGGCGATGAAGATCATCTCGGTGACATGGATTTTAAGGTTGCTGGCACGGAAAATGGAATCACAGCATTTCAAATGGATATAAAGATTATTGGTGTGACAAAGGAGATATTGAAAGAGGCGCTACATCAGGCCAAAGAAGGAAGACTGCATATCCTCGGAAAGATGAAAGAGGCTATCTCGCTGCCAAGGACAGAGCTATCAGTGCATGCCCCAAGGATAATAACAATCCATGTAAGGCAGGAGAAGATAAAGGATGTTATAGGACCTGGCGGAAAAAATATCAAGGGCATTATAGAAAAGACAGGTGTAAAAATTGATATAGACGATTCAGGAAAGGTAAACATTGCCTCAACTGATGAAGAGGCAGCTCAAAAGGCAATCGCAATAATAAGAGAGCTTACCCAGGAAGCGGAGATAGGCAGAATTTATTTAGGACGGGTCAGAAAGATTGTTGATTTCGGCGCATTTGTAGAAATATTTCCAGGGACTGATGGTTTAATACATATATCTCAATTGGCAGAAGAACGGGTCAAGGATGTTAAAGATATATTGAAAGAAGGCGACGAGGTTTTGGTAAAAGTCCTTGAGATAGACAGACAAGGCAAAATAAGGCTTTCCCGCAAAGAGGCTCTTGGAAAGGCTGTGACAGCAGGTTAAAATAGGTGAACCCCGTTCACCCCACATTCAAAGGTGGAGCTTCTCTGCCCCGCTAAGCGGGGTCTGAGGACTTGATATTAACCACCATTCCTCCCCCCACCCCGAATGGTCGGGCTGGGGAGTCTTGGTGTAACGGGGACCAGCTCGTTATTAGCATAATTTCTATAACCCATCCTATCAATCATGTCCAGAATTTACAAAACAACTCTTAAAAATGGTTTAAAGATTATTACCGAAGAGATGCCTGACATTCAGTCAGCTACCATCGGCATCTGGGTAAACATAGGCTCCAGAAATGAGGATGCCTCAAAAAATGGCATATCCCATTTTATTGAGCATATGCTGTTCAAAGGCACAAATAAAAGGACTGCCCTTGATATTTCAAGGGAGATAGAGTCAGTTGGCGGTGTTTTAAATGCATTTACTGGCAGGGAAAACACCTGCTTTTACGCAAAGGTGCTGAGTAAAGATGTCCCACTTGCGGTTGATCTCCTCTCGGATATATTCCGCAACTCTACATTTCTTGAAAAACAAGTGGAGAAGGAAAGAATGGTTGTTTTGCAGGAAATAAAGCTTGTAGATGATACGCCGGACGATCTCATTCATGATATTTATGCAAAGGCCTTCTGGAAAAATCAAGCCCTCGGTATGCCTGTCCTTGGTAATCATGAGACAATTACCTCTCTGAAAAGAGACGATATCTTTTCATATTATAAAAGAAGCTATCTGCCACATGCAGTTATCGTAACAGCTGCCGGGAATATAAAACATAATAATCTGATTAAACTCTTAAAACCATTTGAAAAATTGCCGCATTATTCTATATATAATAAAAAAGCAATGTCTCCAGTATCCTATCCTGGCATAATACTCAAACAGAAAAATCTGGAGCAGGTACACCTCTGCCTTGGCACCCCCTCCCCTAATCAGTCACACCCTGACCGCTATAAGATTTACCTGCTCAACACTATACTTGGCGGAGGAATGAGCTCGAGGCTTTTTCAAGAGATAAGAGAAAAGAGAGGGCTTGCGTATTCTATCTATTCATATTTGCATATGTGTCTTGATACTGGTTCACTTGTAATATATGCTGGAACTGCGCCTGATTCATTTGGTAAAGTACTAACTGTGATACTGAGAGAAATGAATTTACTCTCAAATAAGAAAGTTTCTTCAGAAGAGCTAAAATCGACGAAAGAGCAACTTAAGGGGAGTATGTTTCTCGGCCTGGAAACGAGCGAAAGCAGGATGATGAAACTTGCAAGGGATGAGATATACTTCAAAAGGATAATTTCAATAAAAGAGATGATAGAAGGCATTAACAGGGTGACTCTAACAGATATTATAAATCTGGCAAAGGATATCTTTAATCCAAGAAAGATAACCCTTGCAGCAATTGGCAAAATAAAGGAAAATGATGTGCCAAAAACAATAAGGAGGTGACTATGCGCATTCTTGTTGCAGAAGACGAAAAAAAGGTGGCGGGATTTATAAAAAAAGGGTTTGAAGAAGAAAGTTATGCAGTTGATGTGGCCTATGATGGGGTGGAGGGCGAATATCTGGCATCAACAAATGATTATGATGTGATTATAATGGATATTATGCTCCCTAAGAAAAATGGAATTGAGGTCATAAAAGATTTAAGAACCAGAGACATTAAGACCCCAATACTACTTCTAACAGCCAGGGATACTATTGAAGACAAGGTAAGAGGATTGGACAGCGGAGCAGATGACTATCTCAGCAAGCCATTTGCCTTCGAAGAACTGCTGGCAAGGGTAAGGGCGCTTCTGCGGAGAAAAGATTTCGGAGTTACAGAGCTTAAATTTGCAGACCTTGTCCTGGATCAGGCTACAAGAAAGGCAAAGCGGGGCGACAAGACAATAGATTTGACATCAAAAGAGTATGGGCTGCTTGAGTATTTCTTAAGAAACCCAAATAAGGTCCTTACAAGAACGATGATTGCTGAACATGTGTGGGATTATACCTTTGACAGCGACACAAATGTTATAGACGTCTATGTAAATCATCTGCGAAGCAAGGTTGATAAGGACTTCCCTAAAAAACTAATACATACTGCACGGGGAATAGGATATATACTTAGAGAAGAGGAATAATTATTGTCTGATATTATTAAGTAATAAAACTCCAAATCCTGTAAATATAAAATTAGTAAACCAAGCAGCCACAAAAGGCGGAATTATGCTGTTATATCCCAGTGATGAATTAACCGCAAAGACAACCCAATAGCTAAAACCTATAATTACGCTTAGGCCAACTCCAATAGCAATGCCTCCGTGTCTTCCGCTCCTTAAAGCAAACGGTATGCCTATCATGACCATAATAATACTCACCAGGGGGAATGAAATCTTGGAATGCAAGTCTACGCTATATCGCGAGGCTGCATAACCCTCTCTTTTAAGTTTTTTTACGTATTTCGTAAGCTCTCGATAATTCATCTCATTTGCAAGCCTCTCAATATTTCTCAGCTCATCTGGTTTCTTTGATAAAGGCATTGCTGCATCTTTTAATGTTGAGACTCCAAGTAGCTGACTGTCCTGAAATTGTGACAGTATGCCTTCAGGAGAAATCCATTTCCCATCCTTCCAATTCACTAATTTGGCATCAATCCTGCTTGAGATATTAAAATTACTGTCCATTCTGTAAACAGTAAAACCTTTTAGAATTCCGGCTTCAGGTTCTATATAACTTATATTATAAATATCTGTATTATCTTTAAACCAAATACTGTCCTGGGCAAATACGGTTTTATTTGAACCTTCAAAAGCTTGTTTCATGGCTGCAACTCTCTGGGTGGTATAGGGGACAACTGATTCGCTCAATGTGAAATTAACCACACTTATAAATATTGCAAATATAAAGAAGGGCAAAGAAAACATCAATACGCTTATACCACTTGCCAGCGCAGCTATAACCTCACTGTATCTACTAAGAATGCCAATTGTTATGAGGGTAGCCATAAGAACGGCTATTGGACTAAGTTGATAGAATATAAAAGGTATTTTATAGAGAAAAAAATAAAGCCCATCTTTTAATTGAACACGATATTCTATAAGGGTGTCCATCTGTTCAAATACATCTATTATAAGATATAGAGAGATAAACGCAGTAATTGTGAGAATAAATATCTTAAGAAACTCTTTAATTATATATCTCGTAAGTATTCTCATTTGCTTTCCTTGTAAAATATCTGTTTAAAGACGTTGAGTATTGAATCCTTCTTCTCTTCTAACCACGCCAGCGATTTAATTGGAGAATCTTTGGCAGTCTTGTAGAATATATGAAGGCCTATCGCAGCCATTATAATATTTGACCCCCATACAGATGCTATTGGATTAATAAGTCCTTTTTCGCCAGAAGACTCCAATGCAGTTGAGAGAATATAGTAAAAAAGAATTATACCGAGACCGACAGAAAAACTTGTAAATTTCGTAGTCCTTACCCTTTGTATCCCTAATGGAACGCCGAGGAGGCTAAAAACAAATATAGACGCAGGCAGGGCAAACCTTTTGTGGAGGTCTATAATATATGGGGCAGGGTTGTCCCCTGTCCTCTTTATATTATCAATCTTTTTTTTGAGCTGACTTACAGTTAGATCCCTATTCTTTTTTGCTATGTCAGGGTTTTTTGTTTTTTCATCTTTCAGACCAAGATTTATGTCATAAATGGTAAAGTTAATGGTTTTATAAAGCCCTTTTTTTTCTGCTCTATGCATGGTTCCGTCAAAGAGGCGTAAGGTTATGTTCATAGTTTGTTGATCAGAAGATATAACGCCAGTTTTAGCTGTGACTACATTAGTGTCATTTTCATCTCTCTGGTCTGAAATAAATATGTCACCAAGCATACCATCGTCAGGTCGTATACGATTTGCATATAATATCAACCCATCAAATGCATCATTAAACACCTGCTCTTTCAAACCGATGCTTGCCTTACTCCTTGCTATTTCGTAAAGAAGCCTTCGTGATGACAGGCTTCCAAATGGAAAGGCATAAATTGTTAAAAACAAGGAGATACTGTAAGCAATAAGCGCCATAAATAGAACGGGCTTACTCATTCGCGTTATGCTTATGCCTGATGCCTTTAAGGCAGTGATTTCGCAATCGCTTGAAAGTCTGTTATATGCGATAAGGACTGCAATAAGAAATGAAATGGGAATGATATATATGAGAAATGAAGGCAAAACAAACATAATAAACTTTATGACAGTAAAGATCCCTACCCCATGGTTGACGATTAATTCAATAAGTTTAAGAACTTTGCTTAAAAGAGATGTAATCGTTAAGATGACAATTGTGAGAATAAAAGGAACGGCCATCTCTTTAAAGAGGTAGGTATTTATAATCTTAGTCATATAATGAATTGTATAATAAAGGAAAATGCTATTCAATGGGATATTTCAAGATAGCAAGTATTTTTGTCCTTGCCTTTATAAATATTTGCTGCTATTTTTCAACTCTATGGACGCACATGACCTCGCAGCGTATATAGATTTGACCCTTCTTAAGCCTACCGCATCCCTTCAAGATATAGAAAATATTATTCAAGATGCGCTTAAATATCCATTTGCATCAGTATGCATACCTCCCTCATATGTTTCATTTGCAGCAAAAGAGATGAAAGGGAAAAGGCGCATTGGGACAGTAATCAGCTTCCCCTTCGGTTATCAGACAAAGGCGGTAAAATTGTATGAATCGCAGGATGCGGTAGAATCCGGCGCTGATGAGATAGATGTTGTTATGAACATCTCTGCCTTTAAGTCCGGACAATACGAACTGGTGAGGGATGAGATATCAAGCATCATTCAGGCAAATCCTGACACAACTATTAAGATGATAATAGAGACATCTTACCTGACTGACGAAGAAAAGAGAACTGCATGTAAAATTGCCATCGAAGGCCAGGCACATTTTATAAAGACCTCTACTGGCTTTGGCTCTGGCGGCGCGACGATAGGCGATGTAAAGCTTCTCAGTATGGCTGCTGAAGGCAGGATTAAGGTCAAGGCATCAGGCGGCATAAAGGATTTGGCTACAACCCTTGCAATGATAGATGCCGGAGCATCGAGGATTGGAACAAGCTCTGGCATACAGATAATAGAAGAATTCTTGAGAAGGCAAGGGCAAGGCGCATAGCGCATAGTTTTTTACGCTATGCCTTTTGCCCCATGCTCATTGATGCCGGGAAATTGGAATTTCTTTTTCGTATGGAACAGGACAAAATCAATAGGATAGTCCTCCTTGTTCTCGACAGTGTAGGCATCGGTGAACTGCCTGATGCCAGGGATTACCATGATGAAGGGAGCAATACCCTTTCCCATGTCATTAAGGCAGTTAGCGGATTAGACCTGCCAAATCTTGAGGCACTGGGCATCGGTCTTATTGAAGGGGTTGAGGGACTAAAAAAAATAAGAAGGCCAAAAGGCTCTTTCGGCAGGATGCTGGAGGCATCGAAAGGTAAAGACACAGAAACTGGCCACTGGGAGATGGCTGGGCTTATTCTTGAAAAACCACTGCCAACTTATCCTCATGGCTTCCCAAAAGAGATTATGGAGAGCTTTAAAAAAGAGACAGGCCTTGATTATCTTGGAAATAAGGCTGCATCTGGCACAGAGATTATAAAAGAACTCGGCGAGGAACACATAAAGACTGGCAAGCCAATCGTATACACATCTGCTGATAGTGTGTTTCAGATTGCTGCACATGAGGAGATTATCCCAATTGAAAGACTCTATGAGATATGCAGGATTGCCAGGAAGATTGTTGACCCGTATCATATCGGCAGAGTCATAGCAAGGCCATTCATTGGCGCCTCTGGCTCTTTTAAAAGAACCGAGCGTAGAAAGGATTTTTCTCTATCCCCAACAGATGAAACAGTTCTGGATAGGTTGAAATCAAAAGGTCAGCCGGTTGTCGGTATTGGCAAGATAGGCGATATATTCGGCCATCGAGGTTTAACTGAGGAAATTCACACAAAGGACAATATGGATGGCGTAGACAAGACTATAGATGCCTTAAAAAGGAGTGAGCAAGGCCTCATTTTTACAAACCTCGTTGATTTTGACATGCTCTACGGCCATAGAAACGATGCAAGAGGCTATGCAGAGGCCCTGAGCGAGGTTGACAGGAGGATCCCGGAAATCGTCGAATTGTTCAATGACAGTGACATGTTCATAATAACCGCTGACCATGGGTGCGATCCCACAACCCCCTCAACAGACCATTCAAGAGAGTATGTGCCGCTTCTTGTTTACGGCAATAAACTAAAGTCAGGGATTGATCTTGGAACAAGAAAAAGCTTCGCTGATATTGGACAGACAATTGCTGAAATATTCAATGTAGGCAAAATGCCGAATGGAAAGTCTTTTCTAAATTCGATTTTATAGAATAGAAAATTTTATTGCTTTTTAATAACAGATTGTGGTCTAAATATAATGAAAATTCGTGGTAAACTCCCATACCTTGACCGCAGGGCATTCCCAACAAGGTGTGGGGGTAAAGGAGAGCAACTATGGCAAATCACAGACGATTTAAGCGGCAGTACATTATCGCTGAAGCAAAGATTAGAACACTCAAGAAAGATAATCTATGGATTAATGCCATGCTCATAAATATTAGCAAAGGCGGAATAGGTTTATATTTAAAAAAATCCTTAAAGACCGGAGAAAAAGTAGCAGTAAAAATAGCCTTTCTAAGAAACGACAAAATACGGATAGTTGAGGAAATGCCTGGTATAATCAAATGGGCGCGGCAAATTGGGAATAACTATGCAGCTGGTATAATGTTCGATGAAGCCATAAATAAAAAGACTACTCCGCGTCTGTGGAATTGCCTTGAATACGCACGGCATGACAAATAGAAGACATATCTAAACAGGCAACTTATTATCTCGTCTGTATAAGCGCAGCCTTTTCAGTGCCTTTATTAGGGTCATTTTCAGGCCTGCTCTTCCATCTCTGATGGAGCCAGAACCATTGTTCCGGGTATTTTTTTACAAAGTCTTCTATAACCCTTGTAAATATGGCTGTGTTATTTAACTGATCATTGGCTCTGTCTCCAGTATTTACCAAAGTAATCTCTTCGCCTATAATAATCCTATGTCCCTTTCTCTCCCTTACTATAAATGTCGGAACAACAGCAGCGTTACTTGCAAGGGCCAGGAGAGCAGTTCCCTTGTTCGTACATGCAAGTTGATTAAAGAAATTGACAAACACACCTTCACTCCAGGTTACATTCTGGTCAAGTAAAACCCCCACAATGCCTCCTTTTGAGAGAACCCTCATCAATTCTCTCATAGAACGGCCTTTAGAAATTGTTCTATTCCCTGCCCTTGTCCTTACCCATCTTATAAATTCATCGACAACAGGATTATCCAGGTCTCTTACGATGATATCTACAGGATAACCCTTTAAGGCATAGAAAATAGCCATAAGTTCCCAGTTTCCAAAATGGCCAGTAAGAAATATTACTCCCTGCCCCTTGTCATATGCCTTCTTAAAATTCTCAAAACCATCACACTCTATATATCCGGCTAAATTCTTTTCGGTAAGCCAGGGCAGGCGGCAAAACTCCATACTATTCATCCCAAGATTTTCAAAAGCCTTTTTTGCCAAAACATACAATTCGTTCGCTGTTTTGGTATCACCAAATGCGGTTGTAATATTACGAATCGCAATATCTCTGTGCTTTTTATCAAGATAAAAACCGAGCCTTCCAATTACTCTTCCAATCCGGAGATTTACCTGCAAAGGCAGATGTCCGATAAACCACCAGAAGACCTTTATAAATTGTAAAATAAGTTTTTTTATCACTATGCGTTTAGCCCTACAGCTTTGTTGAGTATATCTGGATTTTTTATATGAATATCTATCTCAAGGGCAAAGATGGATAGATTTCCTATTTGAAGCTTCTCTAATTTTACTGCATCTTTTTCTGTGGTTATG